>JAYUBX010000430.1:0-1976 GCA_043740665.1 Candidatus Neomicrothrix sp. | reverse complement strand
TAGCGACGGAAGACGTCGGCCATGTCGCGTTGGGGCAGCGGTGCTCGCCGATGCAATCGCTGGACCTCGTCGAAATAGGTGTCGGGGTCGAGGGCGCGGGCCTTGGCCCACTCGATCTCGGTGACCACGTCGAGGATGGCGGCCTTGCTGGTCGACCCGGATCGCCCCGCCGACTTGGGTAGCAGTCGGGCGACGAAGCCGACCTTGCGGTCGAGCAGGTCGGGCGGGCGGATGCCCCGCTCGGCCCAGCGCGCCCGCAGTTGAGCGTAGGCGACCGCGTGGAAGGTGCCGGCGGCCACGCTGTCACGGAGTCCCAACTGGCGTAGCCGGTTGGACAACTCGCCGGCTGCCTTGCGCGTGAACGTGAGGGCCAGCACGTGGCGAGGGTCGTGGTCGCCGTTGATGGCGCGGTAGGCGATTCGCCGCGTGAGCACGCGGGTTTTGCCCGAACCGGCGCCGGCCAGGATGCACAGCGGGGTGGTGGCCGTCGTGACGGCTCGTCGTTGCTCGTCGTTCAGCCCGTCGAGCACCTGGTCGGCATCCACCGGGATCACTGTACCCAGGGGGTAGGACGCGCTCGGACTAACCTTTCCAGGTGCCTCCCTCCGATTTCATGCTGCGCGATGGCGAAGAACTGGTGCTCGATCTGCACCCGCACTGGTGGTACTTCGCCAGTGCCTTCCTCTCGGCCATCGCTGCGTTCATCATCGGCGGCATCATCTTGTCGGTCGGCTGGACGGGTGCGCTGGGCACTTCGGCGAACCTGTTGGCGGCGATCGCCATCCTGGGCACCCTGATCTGGCTGGGCGAGCGCTACATCCGCTGGGTGAGCACTCACTTCATCCTCACCAGCGACCGCATCGTCTATCGGTCGGGAATCATCGCCAAGCACGGCATCGAGTTTCCGTTGCAGCGCATCAACACCATTTTCTTCAGTCAGCGGATGTTCGAGCGGATCCTCGGTCTCGGCGATCTGCGGGTCGAGTCGGCCAGCGAGACCGGCGCTCAGGTCTTCGAGGACATCAAGAGCCCGGCCAAGGTGCAGCACGAGATCTACGCCCAGATGGAGGCCAACGAGAACCGTGGTCTGAACAAGTTGGGTGACCAGATCCAGGCCGCTCAGGCGGCTCAGCCCGCGCCGCCCGCAGCGGTGGCCGCGCCGATCGAGCAGTCGGCCGCCGACCAGATCGCCGACCTGCACCAACTGCACGAGCAGGGCGCCATCACCGACGCCGAGTTCGATGCCAAGAAAGCCGAGCTGCTCGGCCGCATGTGACGGGACCGTCCTCCCCGCGCCCACCCCTCCCCTGTTTCGGCGCCACTTTGGCTCGGTGAGCGAAACATCGAGGGGGTCAAAGGCCGGAAGTGACGGTTCGTAGCCATCGGTAGAACCGGTGGCGCCGCGCGCGGCGGGGGCCTCGACCGAACCGCCGGACGACGGCTCCGTAGGCGAGGTCAGGCAGCGCGACGAACGTGCGCCGGATCTGTTGGGGTACCGGCCACAGCACCCGACTGATCGTGGCCGGCGGATACACGGCGATGTCGTGGCGGACCTGCACGTCAGCCCACTTGGCCAGTCGGTCGTCCGGCGACTGGCTCGTGTTGATCTCCCGATGGCCGCCCTTTTGATGGTTGGTGGGATTGCGGGTGACGACCGCGTCGACCATGGCCACTCGCCCGGGATTATCGATCGCCGCCATCGAGTCGAGGTACCAGTAGTCGATCCCGTAACCCGTGAGTGACCCGTCGTAGCGGTCGAAGAACGACCAGAGCTGGTCGGCTGCGAACAGGGGTGCTCCGTTCTCGACGAAGTTGGTGAACCGCAGCTCGCATCGCGGCCGCTCACGGGTCACGTCCCACGACATCTTGCCGCGCGGCGAGAACGACGGCTGGAGCCGGCCGACAAGGCCAAGTCGTCGTCGATGACGAGGATGGCGTCGTAGCTGCCGAACCGCCCGGGCTCGCGTCGGTACCAC
>JAYUBX010000429.1:0-4822 GCA_043740665.1 Candidatus Neomicrothrix sp. | reverse complement strand
GCCGACGCGTTGGGGTCGAGCTCGTTCGACTTCGTCCAGGCCCTCTGGGTGCACGATCTGGGCGGCCGGGTCGAGCAGGCGTGGCGGCGGCTGTTCGGCGTCGAGCCGGCCATCGTCGCCGATCCGCAAGCGATCGCGCTGTGGCCGGCCATCGAATCGTTCCTCGGCGCGGTGGCCCGACTGCGGGCGCTCGATCCGCTCACCACCGAGCTGGTGCGACTGCGGGGCGCCCGGGCTCACGACTGCCGGCTGTGCCAGTCGTTGCGCAGCGTGCGGGCCGTCGACGGCGGCGCCGACGAGGACACCTTCGACGCCATCGACCGGTTCGAGCAGAGCGACTTCACCGAGCGGCAGAAGGTCGCCCTGCGGCTCACCGACGCCATGATCTGGACCCCGACGGCGTGGCCGGCCGATCTGGCCGACCAGGTGCGCGCCCAGTTCATCCCGGCCGAAGCGGTCGAGATCGTGCTCGACGTGATGCGCAACGCGGCCAACAAGATCGCCGTGGCCCTGCAGTCCGACGCCGCCCATGTGACCGAGGGCGTCGAGTACTACGACGTCGGCGACGACGGCCAACTGGTCTACGGCCTGACGCCCGGAGCGCGGTGAAGCCCGCTCCCCCATGTGATGGTCAGGCGATCTGCGGCACACGAGAGGTCCCGCTGAGAGCTGCTGCCTTCCGGCCCTGACCCGATTCACAGGCTCTCGTTGCACAGGACCCGACCACCACATGCGAGAGCGGGCTCAACGACAGGATAGCCTGAGCGACCGCACTCCTGACCGGTCGCCCCTTTTCGGGCGTCAGCGAAGGCGTGTTCGTCATCCAGGAGGGATGCGAGAGCGGCCGAATCGTCACGCTTGGAAAGCGTGTGTGGGGCAACCCACCGTGGGTTCGAATCCCACTCCCTCCGCCACGTAGGTCAAGCGAGAGCCACATCGATCTGCGGAGGCGATGGCCTCCGCTACGGCCACGCGAAGCGGCCACGCGAAGCGGCCACGCGAAGCGGCCCCGCTGGCTTGCTCGTCCGTCGGAGTAGCCGGCAAGTCAGCGGTCGGTGCGGTCCGCGGTCACAGAATCGACCGAAGGCGGTCAGCCAAATATGGGTCGCGTTCCTCATGCGGGTAGCCGGCGTAGTAAGCCTCGACGGCATCCTCGACCGTGACGAACGAGCAGTTCGGCCAGAGCGTCTCGAGGTCGTCGGTGTCCGCCGCACGGGAGGCGAAGAGCTTCATGATGAACACCTGGTCCGGCGTGGCGCCCAGCACGCGAAGGGAGGTCCGATCGAGGAGGAGATCGCAGGCCGTCTCGTCAAAGGTGCGCGGAAGGAATCCCTTCGCAGCGTCGTTCAGCCAGCTCGGCCCGATGTCGTTTCGCTCGCCGACGACGGCAGCCGCTTGTTTGGTGGCCTCGTCGAGTTTCGTCACGCTGTCGATGTCTCGAGTCGCGGCCCGCAGCTTGTACCACGCGAGGAGTGCACCCCCCACGACGATGATGCGGTGCTGGTCGTCATCAACCTTGTCAAGCTCGTCAGCCACCTCGCCAAGGAGCCGCATGATGTCCTCGATGTCGAGCAGGAGGTCAGGCATCGTGAGGTCCGCCAACGCGCCAGAGGCTCTCGGTGTCGATCATGAGCCGCCTCTGCGTGAACTGGGCCGGAATGGCGCGGTTTGGCACGTGTCTGGCGGTAGGCGGACAGAACGGCTCTGCCAATGGAGGAACCTTGCGCGTCCAGGTCGGGCGGCAAAGGTGAGCGTCATCTGCGAGCTTCTCCGCGACGCCAGCGAGCAGCGAGTCGATGACGGGCTGTCCGCTGAGCAGTGGCGGGCTGTAGATCGCTTCCGGAACGAGCTCGGGTCGACGCGTCAGTTCGTCAAGGAAGGCTCGCCAGCGGGTCCAATCGACGCGAACTCGGCCGCCACGCTCGGACCATGCCGTCGAGAGGTCCCCCACGCGAAGGATGTCTTCATCGAACGGAACCGCTTCGAGACGCAACTCGCAGCCCGCGGCTCGGAGGAGTCGGCCCAGGGTGCCGACTGTGGGGTCGATGTCACCCGCGTGGATGCGGGTATAGGTCGAAGCCGCGACGTTGGCGCGGGTGGTCAGTTCCCGAACCGAGAGGCCCGAGGCTGACTTCACCTGAGAGACGAGTAGCGCGGCATCCATCTATGTGAGCATATCAGCACACGCTGGCGACGGACCCCAGCTCTAGCGAGACCGGGGCAGTCTTCAGTTGCAACTGAAGACTGAAACTCCGGCCGTCGGGTCAGCCGCCGGTACCGGTCGGACCGTCGACCGGCGGGATGGCCACCGCCGTGTCCGACGACGAACACATCTGGCCATTGCCGCCCGGCAGCGACGTGCAGTTCGGGTCGGGCGGGGTGGTCGTCGTCGCCGACACGAAGGTTTGCCACTGACGATCACCGACCGGTTGCAGGCTTCGGGCGACGCGCTGCAGCAGCTCGGGTGTGCAGTCACCAGTGCAGCCCGGCTCGGAGAGCCCGCCGATGGCCTGCAACGTCACGAGGGTGTGGTCGTCCCGCAGCCAGCTGAGCACCCAGGTGCGGGGACCCTGTGTCGTGACCGAGGGTTGACCATCTGACGATGACGACGTCGTCGATTCTCCGCGGGGCAGCGAGCCGAGCACGGCGCGATGGCCGTCGACGTCGACGAAGCTGTTGTCCTCGGTGCCCCAGCGGATCACGTCGAGGTCGGTCTGATCCTGCCGGGTCACCCCCAGGAACAGGTGCCGCGAGTCGGAGTCGATCGGGCCGGCGCTCTGCCACGCGGCGACGTACCCCGAGGCTGCGGTGCTGACCACGATGCTGGTCATGCCGACGAGCCCACTGGGCCGATTGTTGACCACCATGGCGTAGCCCGCCGGCGCGTCGAGTCGGCTGATGCTGATGCCGTCGGCATCGAGAACGACCGACTGCGCCACCGTCGCCAGCTCGTCGTCGGTCAGCTGCCGGCTCCTGACCCCAACGAAGGTGCCCGGGGCCACCACGATCGACGCCTCTCGCGTGCGACTGGAAGCCGGTGCGATGGAGACGCTGCCGATGAGCTGAGTGCTGTCGCTCAGCATCTCCGGAGGCAACTTGGTCACCACCACGCCGAAGCTCGATCCCCCGATGGGGTCATCACGCAAACCGGTGGCGTAGATCGATAGGTAGGACCGCACATCGTGCACTGGTGGCGCTCCGGGCGTGGCCACGTAGGGCAGATCGGTCACCCCCATCAGGCCGAGACCGTCGGGCACATACGTCGGCACCAGTTTCGGCATCTGATCGAGGCCGGTCACCACGTGTTCGCTGGCGTCATCGCGGTGGCGGGCGATGACCACCCCGACGCCGAGCAGCACGATGGCCGCGGCGGCGATGGCCAGAAGCCGACGGGTCTGATGACGGCGAACCCGACGGGCCACACCCTGACGGGCCGCCCGACGGTCGGGCGCGGGGGTCGAGTCCGCTGCGTCGCGCAACGCGGCTGGCAGGTCTTCAGCGCGCATGATCATCCCGTTCCTCGTCGTGGCTCGCCGCTTGGTCCGGCTGATCGACATCGAGAGCGACCTGCAGGGTGACCCGCAGGTTGGCCAGGGCCTGGTGCAGCGCCGACTTCACCGTGCCGGGCGAGCAGCCCAAGGCCTGGGCCACGTCGTCGGTCGACAGGTCGCACAAATAGCGCAGCACCACGGTGGCCCGTTGGCGCCGGCCCAACCGGTCGAGAGCGACGCGTAGATCGTCACCGGTGGCGACCGACTCGGCGTGGTCGGATCGGTCACGACCACCAAGGTCACGATGGGCAGCGCCACCAACTCGACTCAGCTCAGCCAGATCGGTGGGGTCGGTCGGACGAGCCCGGTCACCCCGGGCGATCCATCGTTTCAACCGGTTCACGCCGACGACGATCACCCACCCGACTGGTCGCTCCATGACGCTCACCGTCGACCACTTGCGAAACGCCTGGGCGAAGGCCTCCTGGGCGGCATCGTCGGCGCGGTCACGATCGCCGACCACCAGGATCAAGGTCCGCACCACGTCGTCATAGTTCGCGTCGAAGAACCCGTCGAAGCTGTCCACCTGTTGCGCTGCCGCCACCTCGGTCATGTCACCCTTCAAGCCCCCGGAAGGTCTCGCCGGTTCAGTCCGTGCCCAAGATTCTTTCACGGCCACCTACGATCCGCCGGTGGTCCGCCCCATCGAGCTCGTCATCTTCGATTGTGACGGGGTGCTGGTCGACAGCGAGCGGATCGCCATCGAGGTCGACATCGAAGTGCTGGCCGAACTGGGCTGGGTGCTCACCCGCGACGAGGTGATCGAGCGGTTCGTCGGGCGGTCGAACGACGACGTGACCAGCGCCATCGAAGCCCATCTCGGGCGCACCCTCGACGCCGACTGGGGCGACCAGTTCGAGCCCCGGTACCGCGAGGCGATGGATGCCGCGCTCACCGTGGTCGACGGCATCGTGGCCGTGCTCGACGCGGTCGACGCCGCCGGCCTGGCCTCGTGCGTGGCGTCCAACGGCAGCCACGCCAAGATCGAACACAGCCTCGGTCTCACCGGTCTGCATCCGAGGTTCGGCGATCGCATCTTCAGCGCTGACGACGTGGCCCGGGGCAAGCCAGCCCCTGATCTCTTCCTTCGTGCGGCCGAAATCATGGGCGTCGAACCCGGCCGGTGCGCAGTGGTCGAGGACAGCCGATTCGGCATCGAGGCCGCCCGCGCTGCCGGCATGGTGGCCCTCGGATTCGGCGGTGGCGTCAGCCCGGCAGCGTGGCTCGAGGGACCCGGCACCATCGTCTTCGAGCACATGGACGAGCTGCCG
>JAYUBX010000428.1:0-9498 GCA_043740665.1 Candidatus Neomicrothrix sp. | reverse complement strand
GCGTCGACCCGCTAACCGGCCACACCGCGTGCCGGCGCCAGAGGGCCTGCGTGACCCGAACGCAAAGGGCAGCGCCAGCCAAGCCACACCGCGTGCCGGCGCCAGAGGGCCTGCGTGACCCGAACGCAAAAGTTTGGGTGCCTGATGTCACGCTTGCAATTGCTAGCAAGGGGTTGACGTTTCATGCAACGCTTGGCATAGTTAGCAACGAGCCGCCGGACATCCCCCCACCGGCGGCGATCGCTCCCGAGAGGAACCCCCATCATGGCTGCAACCGCCACCACCGTTCTGAACACCCTGACCGACGGTCAGGAGAAGGCGCTCGACGCCCTCGCCACCGTGCAGGCCCCCGTCGTCACCTACATCCGCAAGGCCGTCGACTACGTCGAGACCAGCGTCCCCGACTTCCCGACCCGCGAACTGGGCGAGAAGCTGCCCAGCATCAAGCAGTTCGTCGACAACCAGTTCGTGTTCGCCGGCCGCGTACTCGAGGCGAACCACCAGTTCGTGCTCGACCTGCTCGAGGCCACCAAGCCCGTCGCCGAGAAGGTCGTCGTGCAGAAGCCGGCCACCGGCGTGCGCAAGGTCACCAAGGCTCCCGCCCGCAAGCGCGCCGCGGCCGCCTGATCCACAGATCTGGGCCGGTACCCCCCCTTCCGGCCCAGCCCCAGACCCCACCGCGGCACCCCCCTGCCGCGCCGGTCTCCCGAGAGGGCCCCTTGTGGGCCCTCTCGGTCGTTTTCGTCCGATCAGCTGTCGCCCGAGAATCCCGACGTTTCTTGTCGGGATTCAACGCCGTCGGTCTAGAGTGACCTCCGCACACCACCCCGAGGAGGGCCCGATGGCCGTACGACTGGGCGACGACGCCCCCAACTTTACCGCCACCACCACTGATGGCGAGCTCAACTTCTACGACTGGAAGGGCGACAGCTGGGCCGTGTTGTTCTCGCACCCCAAGGACTTCACGCCGGTCTGCACCACCGAGCTGGGCACGGTCGCCCGACTCAAGCCCGAGTTCGACAAGCGCAACGTCAAGGTGATCGGCCTCAGCGTCGATCCGCTCGAGTCGCACCTCGAATGGGAGAAAGACATCGAGGAGACCCAGGGCACGGCCGTGAACTTCCCGATGATCGCCGACCCCGACCGCGCCGTCGCTGACCTCTACGACATGATCCAGCCCAACGCCAGCGACACCATGACGGTGCGTTCGGTGTTCGTGATCGGTGGCGACAACAAGGTGAAGCTCAGCCTCACCTACCCCGCCAGCACCGGTCGCAACTTCGACGAGATCCTGCGGGTCATCGATTCGTTGCAGCTCACGGCCAAGCACAAGGTCGCCACGCCGGCCGACTGGAAGCAGGGCGACGATGTGATCATCGTTCCCGCCGTGTCGAACGAGGAAGCCACCGAGAAGTACGGCAGCTTCACCACCATCAAGCCCTACCTGCGCACGGTCGCCCAACCGCAGTAGCGGACACCGATCCGGCCGCCATCAATCGTGACCACGGGCGTCCCTTTCGGGGGCGCCCGTGGCGCGTCGTCAGACGGTGGCGATCTCGGGTTGCAGCACCAGGTCGATGGCCGTGCGCCAACCGTCGCCGGTCAGACCCAAGGCGGCAAACCGGGCCGTGGCCACATGCGTCGCTTCGTCGGCCGACGGAAGCCCGAGCAACTCGTGGGCCGCAGCCTCGGCCAGGCGCGCCAACGCCTTGGCGACCTCGTCCTGCAGCGGGTCGACCAGTTCGACCAGCGCCCCCAAGTCGATGATGGCCGCTTCGTCGCCGTCGCGGGCCCGCACGAGGCCTGCCGCCATGCCGGCGGTCAATCGATCGAGATAGGTCGAACGGGCACCCCGCTCGACCTCTGCGGCCAGGGCCAGCACCTCGTCATGGTCACCGGCCGCGGCCAGGGCCAGAGCCAACGCGCTCTGCGCGTACGCGGACGGTGCGACGTCGGCCGCCCCTTCGGCCGAGGCCCGAAGCTCACCCACCGCCTCGGTGACCCGCCCGGACTGGAGCAGGGCCAAGCCGTTGGCCACCACCCGCTCGACCGATCCGACTCCGAGCCGATCGTCTTCTGGGTCGCGAACACGGTCGAGCGCCTCGAGGGCGATCGACGGCTCACCGATCGCCACGGCAGCGCCGGCCAAGCCGGCCACGAGGGTGAAGCGGTCTTCGTCGGCCAGCGAGTCGGCCATGCCGTCCTCGTAGGCGGTCTGCAGCAGGGCCATGCCTTCGTCGATCTGGCCAGCCGCGACCAGGCATCGACCCAGCGAAGCCAGCGACTGGGCCTGACCGAAGTGATCACCGATGGCGTGGAAGAGCGTGTGGGCCTCGCGTGCGAACGAGACTGCGGCCGGAGCCCGACCCGACCACAGGGCAACGCCAGCCGACAGCAGCAACATCATGCCTTCACCCCAACGATCACCGCGCTGACGGGCGTCGACCAGGACCTGCTCGCCCAAGGCGCGCGCCTCGTCGAGATTGCCCTGGTTGAAGCGCACGAAGGCGAGCAGACCGGTGGCCCACCCCAGCCCGCCCGCGTCGCCCAGTTCGGTGAAGGTCTCGGCCGCCCGCGCCAACCGACTCTCGGCCTCAGCCGAACGACCCTGAACGAACGAGATCCACGCGAGATGCTGCAGCGCCCAAGCCTCGCCGCGACGATCCGCCGCCTCGCGCGAGGCGGCCAGCGCCATGCGGATCGAGGCCTCGGCCTCGTCGTTGGCCCCGAGGAAGATCTGGGCCATGCCGATCTCGCGCATGGCCGCGCCAACGCCGGCGATGTCGCCGAGCGACCGGAAGTGCTCGACCGCCTCGGCCAGGGTGGCGACCGAGGCCGACAGGTCACCGTTGTCGCGCTCGACCTCGCCCCGCACCAGCAGGGACCGGGCGACGCCCGCCTCGTCGCCGAGGGCGAGGGCGTCGACCCGAGCCTCGTCGACGTCGGCACGGGCCGCCGGAATGGCTCGCATCTTGGCCTCGACGGCAGCCCGGCCGAGCAACAGGTGAACACGGCGGGTGGACGGCTCGGACGAAATCAGCCGCAAGGCCTGGCTGTAGAGCCGTTCGGCCACCGGCAGGGTTTGGGCCACCTCGGCGCGCCGCGCCGCTTCGTCGAGCCAGTCGAGCGCCAAGGCCGTGACCTTCGGTGGCACGCCTTCGAGCGGTCCAAGTCCGATGGTCAGTTCGGCCGCCGCGCCGTAGTGATAGGCAACGACGTCGACGAGACGCTCATCGGCGTTCGCCCGATCGGGCACCGCTCGTGACATGTAGGCGGCGATGCCGTAGTGGCGTCGGGCGCGGTCGGCTTTGGTGAGCGTGCCGTAGGCGACCTCTCGGATGAGGTCGCTGCGGAAGACCCAGTGGCCGCCGTCGATGCGCAGGATGTCCTTGTCGGTCAGGCCGGTCAGCACCGGACCCAGATCGGGAGAGCTGCGCATGCCCTCGGCCATCTTGACCAACGCCTCGACGGGACCGCTGCGCCCCCAAACGGCCGCGTCCTCGACGGTGCACCGTTCGAGCGGGGTGAGCCCGTCGATGCGGGCCGCCACCAACCCCCGAAGGGTGTCGGGAAGATCGCCCAAGGCACCCGACCCGACCCCCGACAGCAACGTGCTGCCGGCCAGGTCGCTGTCACCGACGAGGGCCACCAGTTCTTCGAGGAAGAACGGGTTGCCGCCACTGCGGTCGAGCAGCGCGGCGCGAACCTCGGCCGACACGTCGAGCGGCACCAGCGCGTCGAGCAACTCACCGGTGGCCGCCCGATCGAGCGGATCGAGGTTGACGACAATCGTGTTGTGACGACCACTCGGAATGGTCCAGTGCTCGGTGAGCGCCTCACGCGCCGTCGCGATCAGGGCGAACCGCTGCCGGCTCAGCCGGTCGATCAAGGCGCCGAGCATGTCGAGCACCAACGGGTCGGCCCAGTGCAGGTCGGACAAGACGACCACCACCGGCTGCCGGGCCGTCGCGCCCTCGATGAAGGCGAGGACCGCTCGGGTGGCCTCCTCACGAGCTCGTTGCGGATCGATCTCGCGCAGCGTGACCTCATAGCCCATCAGGTAGAGCAGACCGTTGACGACCCGCTTGACCTCGGCCGCATCGGGGGGCAGATCGAGCGCGTGGGCGACCGCCGCCGCGCAACCGAGGGTGGCCGTCGGCAGCGGGTCGTCGGACGTCAGTCCGCAGGCCTGTCGGATCGCCTCGGCCACGGGCCACCACACGTTGGCTTCTCCGTAGGGGACGCAGCGTCCCTCGAAGACCAAGGCGCCGTGGCGTTCGCGCGCCAGTTGCGCCGTCTGCTCAGCCAAGCGGGACTTGCCGACGCCGGCCTCGCCGACGAGCAACAGCAGATGGGCCCGACGCCGCTCGACCGCGGCCTCGACCGCGTGGCCGAGCACGCCCAGCTCGGCGTCCCGGCCCACGAAGGGTGTCTGGACCCGGCGAGGGCGATGACCGGGCGGAAGCAGGGGCTCGAGCGCCACCCACGCTTCGACCAGTTCGTCGCGACCTTTCGCGTCGATCGCGTCGATCGCCCGATAGGCGATCATCTCGTGGGTTGCGGCGTGCGTCGCGCCCCCGACGACGACCGCGCCCGGTTCGGCCGCCACCTGCAAGCGCTGCGCGGTGTTCACGACGTCGCCCATGGCGGTGTAGTCGCCACCGGCCCGCAGCGCCCCGACCAGCACCTCGCCCGTATTCACCCCGATGCGCACGTGCACCGGCACATCGGCATCGGCGCGATAGACCGCCAGGGTGGCCTGCATGCGCAGGGCCGCCCGCACCGCTCGCTCGGCGTCATCCTCGTGGGCCAGCGGGGCACCGAACAGGGCGATGATGGCGTCGCCGACGATCTTGTCGACCCGACCACCGAAGGTCGTGATGTCTCGCACCAGCAGCTCGAAGCAGGTATCGACCAGGTTCTTGATCTGCTCCGGGTCGGCCGACTCGCTCAAGCTGGTGAACCCGACCAGATCAGCGAACAGCACGGTGGCGACCCGACGTTCGTCGCTACGAGTGACCAACGGCTGCCCGCAGGTGGCGCAGAAACGCGAGCCCTCGACGGCAGCGGCGCCACAGCTCGGACAGGACATCTGATCAGCATACGGCTCCGGTCTGTGGTGACTCCGAGGGTTCGGAGCCGCGGCGCAGGATCGCGATCCCCCCTGCCACTGCCTAGGCTGTTGAATTCGTGACCGCAGTGCAGTCGCCGACGAAAGGAACTTCGTGACCGTCACTGACCAGAACACCCCGTCGGCCCCTCCGCCCCCTGGTGCCAGCAATTCCGCGGCCCGGGCCATGACGGCCTCGAAGGTCTACGGGGCCGGCGATACCGAAGTCCGGGCCCTCGACAACATCACTGTCGACTTCGAGCGCAGTCGATTCACCGCCATCATGGGCCCGTCGGGCTCGGGCAAGTCGACCCTGATGCACTGCGTCGCCGGCCTCGACACCCTCAGCTCCGGCCAGGTCTTCATCGGCGACACCGACCTCAGCCAGCTCAGCGAGAAGCAGCTGACCCTGCTGCGTCGCGATCAGATCGGGTTCGTCTTCCAGGCCTTCAACCTGGTGCCCACGCTCACCGCGGCCGAGAACATCACCCTGCCCATGGACCTGGCCGGCACCAAGGTCGACCAGACCTGGTTCGACACGGTGATCGACACCGTGAACCTTCGCGACCGCCTGTCGCATCGCCCCAGCGAACTGTCGGGTGGCCAGCAGCAGCGGGTGGCCGTGGCCCGGGCACTGGCCAGCAAGCCGCAGATCATCTTCGCCGACGAACCCACCGGCAACCTCGACTCGCGGTCCAGCTCCGAGGTCCTCGACTTCATGCGGCGGGCCGTCGACGAGTTCGGGCAGACCATCGTCATGGTCACCCACGATCCGACCGCCGCCGGCCACGCCGACCGCATCGTCTTCCTGGCCGACGGCCACATCGTCGACGAGATGGCCGAGCCGAGCGCCGACAAGGTCCTCGATCGCATGAAGCGGTTCGGCGAGTAGCGCAACGTGTTCAAAATCGCGTGGCGGGGCCTGCTAGCTCACAAGGTCCGTTTGGTGGCGACGGTCCTGGCCGTCGTGCTGGGCGTCGCTTTCATGGCCGGGACCCAGGTGTTCACCGATACCTTCTCCAAGAGCTTCGACGACATCTTCGCCGATGTGAACCACGGCACCGATGCGGTGGTGCGCTCGACCCAGAAGATCGAGCGCGACTTCGGTGGGGCACAACGATCCCGGATCAGCGAGTCCGTCGTTCCCCAGGTTCAGGGGGTGCAAGGGGTCAAGGCCGCCGAAGGCGCCATCCAGGGCCAAATCCGCATCATCGGCAAGGACGGCAAGCCGACCGGCGATCCCCAGAACGGACCCCCGACCTTCGGCCTGAACTGGATGACCGACGGCCAGTTGAGCCAGTGGCGCATCGTCGACGGTCGAGCCCCCGCCGGGCCGACGGAGCTGGTGCTCGACCAGGCGATCACCAAGGCCCAGGATTTCCACGTCGGTGATCCCGTTTCGATCACCGCCGGGCAAGGCCAGACGACCACGTTCACCCTCGTGGGGGTGGCCAAGTTCGGCAAGGCCGAGAACTTCAGCGGTGCGTCGGCGGCGCTGTTCGACACCACCACCGCGCAGACCATCGCCGCCGAGCCCGGCAAGTTCGACTGGATCGCGGTGGCCGCCCAGCCGGGCGTCAGCCAGTCGACCCTGGTCGATCACATCCAACAAGCCGGTCTGCCCGCCGACGCCGAGGCGATCACCGGTGCGCAGTTCACCAAGGAGAACCAGGACACCTTCCGCAAGGTCTTCTCGACCTTCAAGACGTTCCTGCTGATCTTCGCCCTCATCGCCCTCTTCGTCGGCGCCTTCATCATCTACAACACCTTCTCGATCATCGTGGCCCAGCGCACCAAGGAAGTGGCCATGCTGCGCGCCATCGGCGCGACCCGCCGCCAGGTGCTGGGTTCGGTCATCGCCGAATCGGCCATCGTCGGTCTGATCGCGTCGATCATCGGGGTCGGCGTCGGCATCGTCTTGGCCCTCGGACTGAAGGCCGCGTTCAGCGCCGGTGGCGGGCTACCACCGGGCTCACCGGTCATCTCGCTTCGCACCGTGGCCGTCTCCTTGCTGATCGGCGTGCTGGTTACCGTCATCTCGGCGGTGTTCCCAGCTCGACGGGCAGCCAAGGTCGCGCCCGTCGCGGCCATGCGCGATGTCGCCGTCGACACGACCGGCCGATCCCGCGTCCGGGTCGCCGCCGGCATCGGGATCGCCCTGATCGGTGGCCTGTTCCTCTACGTCGGACTGTTCACCAAGGTCGACAGCCCGTTGCCGGTCGTCGGTGGCGGCATCTTCTTCGTCTTCATCGGCGTCGCTGTGCTGGGCCCGACCCTCGCCAATCCGCTCAGCAAGATCATCGGCTGGCCGATCGCCCGGCTGGGCGGAGTCACCGGCCGTCTCGCCCGCGAGAACGCGCGACGCAACCCCAAACGCACCGCGTCGACGGCGTCGGCGCTCATGATCGGCGTCGGCCTGGTCAGCTTCATCGCCATCGCCGGGCAGTCGCTCAAGGCCTCGACCACCGAACTGATCGACCGGGGGATCAAGGCCGACTACGTCGTCGACTCAGGGTCGTTCATCAACGGCGGCCTCAACCCCACGCTCACCACCGACCTGGCCGCGGTCCCCGGGGTCGCCACCGCCGCCGGGTTGCGGCTGAACCTGGCCAAGGTCGACGACAAGGGTCAGATCGTCCTCGCCTTCGATCCCCAGGCCCTGCCGAAGGTGTTCGCGTTCAACGTGGTCGACGGGTCGCTCGATCAGCTCGGCGTCGACGGCGTGCTCATCGACAAGAAGACGGCCACCGCCAAGGGGCTGACCATCGGCTCGACGGTGCCGCTCACCTTTGCCGAGACCGGCCCCCAGACCTTCACCGTCCGGGCCATCTACGACACCACGTTGCCTCTTCCCGGCGGGTCGTACCTCATCAGCAACGTCGCCTACGACGCCAACTATCCGGTCAACCAACAGGTCGACTATCAGGTGTACGTGAAGCTGGCGAGCGGGGTGAAGCTGGCCAGCGTGCGGGATCCGATCCAACAGCTGACCGACGCCTACCCGACCGCCAAACTGCAGGACATCAACCAGTTCAAGAACACGCAGCTCAAGCAGATCGACCAGTTCCTGCTCGTGATCTACGTGCTGCTCGGCCTGTCGCTGATCATCGCGGTGATCGGCATCATCAACACGTTGCTGCTCTCGGTCTATGAGCGCATCCGCGAGATCGGCCTGCTCCGCGCCGTGGGCGAGACCCGCGGCCAGTTGCGCTCGACCGTGCGGTGGGAAGCGGTGATCATCGCCGTGCTCGGCACCCTGCAGGGACTGGTCATCGGGCTCTTCTTCGGCTGGGCCCTGGTCAAGGCGCTCTACGACGATGGCGTCAAGGTGTTCTCGATCCCTTACGGGCAGCTGGCCCTGTTCGTGGTCATCGCCGGCACGGTCGGCGTGGTCTCGGCGATCTACCCCGCGTTCCGCGCCGCCCGGTTGAACATCCTCGCCGCCATCTCGAGCGACTGAGTCACCACCCTCATGGCCCTCGACCCGAGCGACCTGCCCGATGCCGTGCGGACGTTTCTGACCGAACGCCACCTCGCCACCCTCACGACCTTGCGACCCGATGGCAGCCCCCACGTCGTGGCCGTCGGGTTCACCTGGGACGACGACGCCGGGCTGGTCCGTGTGATCACGTTCGCCCCCAGCCGCAAGGCCCGCAACGTGGCCGCCCGGCCCGGCGTTCGAGCCGCGGTCTGTCAGGTCGACGGAGGGCGGTGGCTCACCCTTGAAGGACCCGCGGTGGTCACCGATGACCCGGCCCGCGTCGCTCAGGCCGTCGACCGCTACGCCAACCGGTATCGCCAGCCCGGTGAGCGAGTGGACCGCGTCGTTATCGAGATCACCGTCGATCGGGTGCTCGGTCGGGCGTGACACCGAGCACCGCTGACCGCAGTCCGGCAGACTTCTCCTTATGACCGACATCCGCGCGGACGGCACCGCCGACCACACGCGACACGCGGCGGGGGACGAACGACCGCATCCGCCGGAGGCGGTGACCATCGTCGTGGCCGATGGAGACCCCGGCCGCCTGGCCGTCCTGGTTCGATGGCTCGAGGCCGACGGTCGATTCGACGTGGTCGGTCAGGCCGGTGATGCGACCGGCGCCGTCGAGACCATCGTCACCACGGTGCCCGATGTGGCCTTCGTCGACATCAACCTGCCGGCCGGACCGACCGCGACCGACGGGGTCGCCGCGCTGGCCATTACCCATCGGCAACGGCCCGCCGTGCGGCTGGTTGCCGTCGCCATCGACGATGACGACCGGGCTTACGCCGCGCTGGCCGCCGGAGCGTTGGGCCTCTACCTGTGGAACGATCCGGTCGCCACCGCCGTCGATGTGGCCGCCGGCGTCGCCCGGGGCGAATCACCGTTGACCGCCGGATGGGCGGGC
>JAYUBX010000427.1:0-4820 GCA_043740665.1 Candidatus Neomicrothrix sp. | reverse complement strand
GTTCAGGAACCAGGCCGGGTTGGTGTCGTCGCCGCCGCGTGACGCGACGACCACATAGGTCGAGCCCTCCTGGAGCGGCGAGGTGAGCATCACCGCTCGGGGCTGACCGCTCTTGCGCCCGGTGGTGGTCAGCTCGAGCACCGGCATGTTCGAAGCGCTCCATCCCACCTTCCCGAAGCTGACCTTCAGGATGACGCGATGGATGGTGTTCATGGCCTTGAGGGCGGTGTCGCTGGGCATCGAATGACCCTAACGGGCCGCCGCCGTCAGCTCGTGCTGTGGCCGGTGGAAGTCGGCTCGAGGCCCAGGCGACGCCGCACCTCGGGGCGACGCAGCGGCGGCACCGTCTTGGGTGGCTGTCGCCGCGCCGGCAGGCCGGCCAACAGATGCTCGGTGATGTCGGCCACCTCGAGGGCGGCCGTCTCCATGGCCTCGACCAGCGCCGCGTTGGGCTTGGCGATGCCCGTGACCTTGCGGATGTACTGGGCGGCGGCGGCCTCGATCTCCTGCCGGGTGGCGGCCGGTTCGAGCCCTCGCAGTTCGGTGATGTTTCGACACATGGACCCGATGGTACGAGTCCGGCTCAGTCGACGGCGGCCAGAATGGCGGCGATCTGCGACGGATGGGTCACCGGCGGCACATGCCCGGTGTCCATGCGGATCACGGTCGGGACGTTCGGCAAACGGCCGACCATGGTCTCCTGCAGGGCCGTGGGCACCGGCCGGTCGCGCTCGGTGAGCACGTAGGTGACCGGCACGTCGCCGGCGATCGACCAGTGCACCGGTTGGAAGTAGTGGTTGACGGTGTCGCTGGCACACCGAGACGGATCGACCATGAAGGCGAGGGTGTCGTCGTCGAGCGGATCGCCGCCATAGGCGGTGCGGAAGGCCTCGGGGTCATCGGGCGGGCCGGGCGTCGTGATCACGGTGCCGTCCTTGCGGGCCTGCTCGACGGCCCACGTCAGACCCTCGGCGTACTTGGGTTTCATGCCGTCGAGCCCACACCCACCCTCGGGTGGCACCAGCGCGGCGATCAGCACGACGTGGCCCACCCGCCCGGCCAGGCCGGCCACGACACCGGGAACGACGAGTCCTCCCGACGAGTGGGCGACCAACACCACCGGCTCGTCGGTACCGAAGGCCGTGTCGACGTCGGCCAGGACCGACGCCACCTCGTCCTCGACGGTGAGGGTGCCCAGATCGGCAGGCTTGCCGTTGCGGCCGGGCAGGTCGACGGCGAGCATCGGTTGGTCGAGCTCGGGCGACAGCCGGTCCCAGAACGCACCGGTGCTGCCACCCCCGTGGATGAGGACATACGTCATGGTCGGCCGAGCGTAGCGATCTCACCGATGGTCAGTGAGTCAGGGAACCAGACCGGGCAGGCCGTCGATGCTCACGGTGTTCTTCTCGGCGTGATAGTCGGCGACGCCGTCGGGACCCTTGCGGTCGGCCCAGTCGCGCAACGTGTCGCGATCCGAGTCGTAGGTCAGGAACGGCACCGAGTAGCCGCACGAGCTCTGGATGCGCTCGATGCGGCACCGGATGATCGAGCGCAGCCCCGACACCGGGTCGAACTGGCCCAGCAGCGCGTCGAACTCGGCGTCGCCGGGCAGTACGACATCACCCTGGCCGAACAGGCGCAGGATGCGAGGCGGCCCCTCGAATCCGCAGAACATGATGGTCAGCCGTCCGTTGTCACCGAGATGAGCGATGGTCTCGACGCCACTGCCGGTGAGGTCGAGGTACGCCACGGTCGAATCATCGAGGATGCGGAACGTGTCGTAGCCCTTGGGCGACAGATTCACGTGCCCGCCATCACCCGACGGGGCGCTGGCCACGAAGAACAGGTGCTGCTCGGCGATCCAGTCGCGCAGGTTGGCGTCGAGGGTGTCGTGGGTACGGGCCATGGGCCCAGTGTGGCGCAGACTCAGACCGTCGCGGCCGAGGCTGACTCGGCGGCCTGGCGGGCGTGGTAGCTCGAGCGGGTCAGGGGGCTCGACTCGACGTGGCCGATACCCAACGCTTCGCCGACGACCTTGAAGTGGTCGAACTCGGCGGGCGTCCACCACCGGACGACCGGCAGGTGGTTCGTCGTCGGTCGCAGGTACTGGCCGATGGTGACGATGTCGACGCCGACCCCGGCCAGATCGGCCAGCGTCGCCTCGACCTCGGGCTCGGTCTCGCCCAGCCCCAGGATCAGCCCCGACTTGGTCGTGAGCCCGTCGGCTTTGGCTCGGGCCAACACGCTGAGACTGCGGGCGTAGTTCGCCGACGGGCGCACCGCCCGCTGCAGTCGGGCAACCGTCTCGATGTTGTGGTTCAACACGTCGGGTCGGGCGTCGAACACGATCTGCAGGGCGGACGGATCGCCCTTGCAGTCGGCGATCAGCACCTCGACCGACGTGCCCGGGCTGCGGTCACGGATCGCCCGGATGGTGGCGGCGAACCCCGACGAGCCGCCGTCGAGCAGGTCGTCGCGGGCGACGGCGGTCAACACCGCAAAGCCCAGGCCCATCTCGGCGACAGCGTCGGCCACGCGAGCCGGCTCACCCGGGTCGGGAGGCTCGGGGTGGCTGGTGTCGACCAGGCAGAACCCGCAGGCTCGGGTGCATCGCTCGCCGTTGAGCATGAAGGTGGCGGTGCCGTCGGCCCAGCAGTCGAAGATGTTGGGGCAGCCCGCCTCCTCGCACACGGTGACCAGGCCCCGATCGCGGACCGTGCGCTTGAGCTCGAGGTATTCGGGGCCCATCTTGGCCGGGGCCCGCAACCAACTCGGCTTCCGCTCATTGATGGCTAGACCCTGGCTGACACCGGCCTCGGTGAGCCGTGATCGGCGGCGGGCGGTGGTGTCGATCGAGACCGGCACCGGTCCCACGGAACCAACTGATCCGGCGGAATCGACGGATCCGGCCAGCTCGCCGGGGCCGGCCCCGCGACTGAACGGCGACAGGTCGTCGGGACGATGGCGCCACACCACGTCGTGGCGTTCCCAACCGGCCTGGCCCCAGTGCTCGACGGCCCGGGCCGAGATGGCGTCGACCGCCTGGCGCATGGTCACGTCGATGCCCTCGGCGGCCAGCGACGTGACGGCCTTGTCGGCGATGCCACACGGCACGATGTGGCTGAAGTAGGCCAGGTCGGGGGCCACGTTCAGGGCGAAGCCGTGCATCGACCGACCCCGGGTGAGGCGCACCCCGATGGCGGCGATCTTGCGAGGATGCTCGCCGTCGGGGTCGATCCAGACGCCCGGATACTGGTCGAGTCGGCCGGCGCCGGGTAGGCCCAGATCGGCCAGCGCGTCGATGATCAGTTGCTCGACCCCGTGCACGTAGGCGGCGGTGTCGGCCATGCCGCCGCCGCGCTTGCCCGGCACCGACAGGATCGGATAGCCCACCAACTGACCCGGCCCGTGGTAGGTGACGTCTCCCCCGCGGTCGGTGCGCACCAGGTCGGCACCGACCTCGGCCGGTGGCACCAGCAGATGGCCCAGATCGGCTCGCACCCCGAGGGTGTAGACGTGCGGGTGTTCGAGCAGCAGCAGCCAATCGTCGGGCGCACCGTCGGCACCGGGGCTCGAGCTGGCAGCCCCGAACAACCCGTGCTGCAGCGCGTGCGCGTCGGCGTAGGGCACCGACCCCAGCCAGCGCACCCGCAGCGTGGTCATGCCAGCTCGGCCGACCAGTCGCGGGTCTCGAGGATGTGCTTGACCTCGCGCAGGAAGGCGGCGGCGTAAGCCCCGTCGAACGCCCGGTGATCCCAGCTCATGGCCAGCATGCCGACCGAGTGGATGGCAATGGCCTCGCCCCCGTCGACGTCGGTGACCACGACCGGCTTGCGGGTGACACCATCGGTCGAGAGGATCGCCACCTGCGGCTGGTTGATGACCGGAATCACCATGAAGGTGCCGAACGGTCCCGAGTTCGAGATGGTGAACGTGCCGCCGCTGATGTCGTCGGCCGACAGCTTCTTGGTGCGGGCTCGCGTGGCCAGATCGGAGATGTCACGGGCGATGGCCCGCAGTCGCTTGTCGTCGGCCTCGTGGATGACCGGTGCCAGCAAGCCCTCGAAGTTGAGGTCGACGGCGATGGCCAGGTTGACGTAGTTGTGCACGATCAGCTCGCCATCGCCAACGGTCGCGTTCATGTGGGGGAAGTCCCGCAGCGCGTCGACCACCGCCCGCGAGATGAACGGCAGGTAGGTGAGGCTGAAGCCTTCGGTCGCCTTCCAGTCGTCACGGTGAACTCGACGCACCCGTTCGACGTTCTCGTAGTCGACCTCGACCGCGGTCATGGCGTGCGGCGACGTGGCCTTGGACATCACCATGTGCTCACCGGTGATGCGGCGCATGTTGTTGAGCTTCTCGACCGTGTCGCCGGTGCCCGAGCGTGGGGCCGGGGCGGCCGGACGATCGGCGGCCGCGGCAGGAACGGCCGCGGCCGGGGCGGCCGGGACCGGCGCCGGGGCCGAGGTCGGCGCGGGGCGAGAGCCGCCCCGGGCCTCGATGGCCTGTTGCACATCGCCGCGGGTGATGCGTCCCCCGACACCGGTGCCGGGAATCTCGGACGCGTCGATCCCGCTGTCGTTGATCAGCTTGCGCACCAGCGGCGACAACACCACACCGCCACCGGCTGATGCGACGACGGCGGCAGCCGGACCCGGAGCCGGCACCGGTGCGGCCGCGGGTGGCGGCGGCGGGGGTGGCGTGGTGGCGGCGGCAACCGGCGGAGGGGGTGGCGGCGGCGCCACCGGGGCCGCTTCGGCCTCGGTCTCGGCGGCGGCTCCCGCGGAAACCGGTGGGGCGGGCGCAGCTTCGTCGCCGGC
>JAYUBX010000426.1:0-2530 GCA_043740665.1 Candidatus Neomicrothrix sp. | reverse complement strand
GGCGCTCTCGGTGACGTCGGCCCCACCCTTGACGTGCCGGGCGACCAGGTTGGCCTGATCCTGGCCGCCGGCCCCGAACTGCACCGAGGTGTGGGTGCTGATCGGACCGTTGTCCGTGGCCGGCACGGTGAACCCGAGGCTGACCAGCGCGACCTGGGCCTTGGCCGCGGCGCCGTTGACGCCACTGCTGTTGCGCACCGACAGGGTGACGTCGGACGCCTTCGCCTGAGGGGCGGCGTCGGCGCCCTTGAACAGGTCGAAGATGGGCTGAGCACCGACCTTGTCGAGCCGCAGGACCTCGGCCCCACCACTGGTCGTGAAGGGCGTGGTCGGCAGGGTGTGGCTCACTATCTGGTCGCCGCTGAAGTCCTTGAACTGCTTGCCCAGCGCCAGCATGGTGTCGAGCCCGAACCCCGAATCGACCGTGAGGTTCTTGACGCCCGCGTCGAGCAGGCTGTTGGTGCCGGCCAGGTCGAGACTGGTCGCCTTGTTGGCCGAGCGATCGATCACCTTGCGGATGAAGATCTGCTGCCGGGTGATGCGGCCCAGGTCACCGGTGCCGTCCGACCGCCACTTTTTGGTCTTCGGGTCCTTGTACTCGAGGTGGCGGGACCGGGCGAACGCCAGCGCCTGCTCACCGTCGAGGGTCACACAACCAGGGGCGGTGATGCTGAGCCCCGAATTGCCGTCGCGCATGGCCTCGTCGAAGTACATCGGCACACCGCCGATGGCATTGACGACCCCCTGGAAGCCCTTGAAGTTGACCTCGATGTAGTGGTTGATCGGGATGCCGAAATCCTGCTGGATCGTGTCGATCAGCGTTTGGCGACCATTGGTCAGGCTGTAGGCGGTATTGATGCGCTGACTGTCGCCGGTTCCGGCGATCGGCACCCACAGGTCTCGCGGCAACGACAACATGTCGACCGAGTGCGTCTTGGGATCGACCCGCATGACGATGATCGTGTCGGACCGCTGACCTCCGGTCGCCTCGCCCTTCTGGACGAACGCCCGGTAGTTGGGATCGCTCTTGTCGACCGAGTCGCGACTGTCCGATCCGACGATCAGATAGTTCTGGGGTTGGCTGGCCCCGGCCTTGCTCAGACTCAGGTTCTCTTTGTTGATCTGGCCGAAGCGGAAGATGCCGTAGCCGACGGAGGCAATGCCCGCCAGGATGCCCAAGACGACCACCACACCCACGCCGAGAATGGTGCGCTGCACCCAGGTACGACGGCGGGGGGACCGCCGGTCCACCGGCGGGAACGCCTCGCTGGGCGGTTCCGGTGCGAGAGGGGAACGAGAGACCATGAAACAATCGAGGGTAGTGGAGACCCCGGTCGGATCCCGTTCATCCCCCAGCGGTTTGACCCGAAGTTTGCCTCACGCTGACCTCACGTTGCCGGGGCGGCGACCTTCGGCTCTTTGGGCAGGCCGAGGACCCGCTCACCCACGATGTTGCGCTGGATCTGCGATGTCCCACCCCAGATCGTCTCGGACCGAGAGAAGAAGAACGCCGATTGCATCACCGACGACGGGTAGCGGTCGCTGGTGCGACGGGCACCGTAGCCAGGGACCGATTCCTCGATCTCGGGGTTGCCGGTGAGGATCTGACCTTCGGGACCGAGCACGTCGATGGCCAGGTTCAAGGCGTGCTGGTGGTACTCGCTCCAGAACATCTTGTTGGTGGCTCCGAGTACGGCCACGCCGAACGACTTCTTGTTCTGCACGATCGAGGTCAGCGAGCGCAGCCCGTTGATGCGCATGATCTGCACCTTCGACCAGGCCTTGGCCAGGTCCTGGCGCACCAGCGGATCGTCGATGCTGCCGTTCGACTTGGCCTTCTCGATGATGACCTCGAGCTCCTTCTCGAACCGGCGGTAGCCGGTGGTCGCCGACGTCCCCCGCTCGAAGCCGAGCGTGTCCATGGCCACGCTCCAACCGTTGTTCACGCCACCCAGCACGTTCTCTTTCGGGCAACGGGCATCGGTGAAGAAGACCTCGGCGAACTCGGCGGCGCCGTCGATCTGGGTGATGGGTCGCACTTCGATGCCGGGCTGATCCATCGGGCACAGCAGGTACGAGATGCCCTTGTGCTTCGACGCGTCGGGGTCGGTGCGGCACAGCACGAAGATGTAGTCGGCGACGAAGCCCTGGGTCGTCCAGATCTTCTGGCCGTTCAGCACCCACTCGTCGCCGTCGAGCACGGCCTTGGTCGACAGGTTGGCCAGATCCGAGCCGGCGTCGGGCTCGCTGAACCCCTGACACCAGGCGATCTCGCCCGACAGGATCTTGGGCAGGAAGAACTTCTTCTGCTCCTCGGTCCCCCACTGCAGGATCGTCGGGCCCACCAGCGTGTCCCCGAAGAAGTCGGCCCGCAGCGGCGCGCCGGCCTTGGCGAACTCCTCGTTCAGGACCACGGCCTCCATGGTGCTGAGGCCCTTGCCGCCGTACTCGGTCGGCCAGGTGGCACAGATCCAGCCGCCCTCGAACAGCGTGGTGGTCCACACCTTCTGGAACGCGATCTTCTGCTCGG
>JAYUBX010000425.1:0-2286 GCA_043740665.1 Candidatus Neomicrothrix sp. | reverse complement strand
GACCCACTCGACCCGCTCGGATTCCGACGGGTCGCTCGGCTCGCCCACATAGGTCGCCCCGCCGGCGACGAAGACGTGGAAAACCTGGTCGCAGAGGCCGTTCATGGGCTGGTAGCTGAACAGGTGCTCGACCGGCCCCGGCTGCCAGCCGGTCTCCTCGAGGGTCTCGCGAACAGCCGCCTGCTCGGTGGTCTCGCCATCGTCGAGGCGGCCGGCCGGCAACTCCCACCCCCACGAATCGGTGATGAACCGGTGCCGCCAGAGCAACAGCACGCCTCGCTCGGGATCATGCACGATCGTGCCCGACGCCTGATGGGGCATCCGGATCACGTGATGATCGAACCGCTCACCGCCCGGCACCTCGATGTCGACCATCCGCAACGACAACCAGGAACTCTCGTAGAGCGACCGCTCGCCATGCTCGATCCATCGCATGGGGTCAGCCTGTCAGCTCGACCGGTCCCCCGACACTGCTCGACGACTTTTGACCCCCCGTTTGTTTCGCTCAGCGAAACAAATCAGCGCCGAAACGCCGAAGGGGCACGATCCGCTAGCGGAAGGCGAGGGCGAGGCCGGGGCGGTGCCAGGTGAACTTGAGCAGCTCGCCCTTGCCCGACGAGGTCGCGTAGGCGGTGCGCAGGTCGTCACCGCCGAAGCAGATGTTGGTGATCAACGGGTCGTCGGGGACGATGAAGTGCTCGCTGATCGAGCCGTCGGGCGAGATGGCGGTGATGCCCCCGAGGCCCAGACCCAGCGTGCCGACGCACACCCAGCCGTCGCCGTCGACGGCGAGCGAGTCGAAGAGGTGGCCCTCGGGTGCGTCGAACAACAGGGTGCCGCCGTGGGCCGCCGGGCTGGTGGCATCGCGGCCGACCTCGCCGGGACCGGTGACGTCCCACGCCCACACCCGACCGGTGTGCGTCTCGGCCACGTAGAGCCGATCGCCCGCCGGCGACAGGCCGATGCCGTTGGTCGATTCGGTGTGGAACACGACCGGCTTCACGGTGCCGTCGGGGGTGCGGTAAAGCACGCCGGCATGGGTCTCGCCCATGGCTTCCTTCACTCCGTGATCGGTGAACCACAGGCCACCGTCGGCGTCGAAGACCAGATCGTTGGGGGCCTGTAGGGCCTGGCCCTCGCACTCGGTCGCCAGCACCTCGATCGCGCCGGTGGCCAGGTCGACGCGCTGCAGGCAGCCGCCGGTCCACTCGTCGGGGGTGTCGCCGGGGATGGTCAGGTCGCCGAGCTCGGTCCAGAGGAAATAGGCGCCATTGTTGGCCACGTAGAGGTGGCCGTCGGGACCGATGGCCGAGCCGTTGGGGCCGCCGCCTGTCTCGACCAGCACCTCGGTTGTGCCGTCGGGATGCACCCGGGTCAGGGTCTGGCGCTTGATCTCGGTGACGATGACCGAGCCGTCGGGCATGGCGACGGGCCCCTCCGGGAACTCGAAACCGGTGGCCAGGATCTCGTACGTCAGATTCTCAGACATGTGGCGCATCTTGCCACGCCCGAATGGCGATCGGTCAGAAGGCGGCACCGACGGGAGAGCCGGTGTCGGCCTCGCCGATCGACGTACCCCCATCGAGCTCGTCCGGCGTCATCAGCACGGCACGTGCCTTGGAGCCCTCGCCGGGACCGACCACGCCCCGCTGCTCGAGCAGATCCATCAGGCGACCGGCCCGGGCGAACCCGACCCGCAGCTTGCGTTGCAGCATCGACGTCGACCCGAGCTGGGACCGCACGATGAGCTCCATGGCCTGGGCCAGCAGATCGTCGTCTTCCTCGTTGCCGGTGCTGCCGCCCGGCAACACCGAACCGGCCGTCGCCGCGTCGTCACTGCCTTCGACGCCCTCGACGTAGTTGACGTCGGGCGACTGCCGTAGCCATGAGCCCACGATCGCTCGAACTTCTTTCTCGTCGACCCAGCAACCCTGGATGCGCTGGGGAACGCTCGACGCCGGACCGAGCAACAACATGTCGCCCTTGCCGACGAGCCGCTCGGCTCCCGGCTGGTCGAGGATGACCCGACTGTCGGCCAGACTCGACACCGAGAACGCCCATCGGGCTGGCACGTTGGCCTTGATCACACCGGTGATGACGTTGACCGAAGGTCGCTGGGTGGCGATCACCAGATGGATGCCGACGGCCCGGGCCATCTGGGCGATGCGACAGATCGAATCCTCGACGTCGCGTGCCGCCACCATCATCAGATCGTTGAGCTCGTCGACCACGATCAGGATGAACGGCAGCCGCTGGTACTCGACCTCGGGCAGCCCGGACCCACCG
>JAYUBX010000424.1:0-3066 GCA_043740665.1 Candidatus Neomicrothrix sp. | reverse complement strand
CGGCATCGCCGCTGGCGGTACCGGCTTGACGGTTGGCGACCAGGTCCTCGCGGGGGTGGCCCCGGGCGCCAACCTGATCGCCATGGACGTCTTTTCGATCTACTCGGCGAAGCAGTCCGTCAATGGCCCCGTGCTCTATCCCGGTTGCGGCGGGATCGGCCCGCAGTGCGCGATCGCCTGGGATAGCGACATCATCGCCGGCCTCCTTCGCGTCGACGACCTGAGGTCGACCTATTCGATTGCCTCGGTGAACCTGAGCCTGGGCGGTGGCTCGCCCCACACCAACGCGTGTGACCTCGATCCGCTGGCCTCGACGATCGGCAGGTTGAAGACTGATGGCATCGCCGTCGTGGTGGCCGCCGGCAACGACGGGTCGAAGACCGGCCTGTCGTCCCCCGCGTGCGTGTCGGCCGCCATCAGCGTGGGCGCCACCGACCCGTCCAACGACACCGTCACCGGGTTTTCGGACTCGTCGCCGCGCCTGTCGCTGCTGGCCCCTGGCCTCAACATCTTGTCGTCGGTGCTCGACACCACGCTGGCCAACGACGGGACGACCCTCGCCTCGTTCTGTCCGGCTCCGTTCGGCGCTGACCGCTGCTACCCGTTCAGCGGAACCTCGATGGCCACTCCCCATGTCGCCGGGGCCATCGCCGTGCTGCGTCAGGCCAAGCCGACCCTGGGTGGCACCACCGGCAACGCCAGTAAGGTCGACGCCGAGCTGGCCACCCTGCGCGACACCGGTAAACTGGTGACCGATCAGGCCAACGGTGTGGTGACACCCCGGTTGCAGCTCGATGCCGCGGTCGCGGCCATACCGCCCACGCCCGTCGGTGCCGGATTGCCGCCGTCGTTCCCCGGCGCCATCGCGTCGAACCATGATGGGCGGCTCGAGACGTTCCGCGCTGACACCAGCGGGGTGGTGTCCAACATCTGGCAGCTCGCCCCCAACTCGTCGTGGTCCGGCTGGGGCAACCTGGGCGGTCAGCTCACCGGTCAGCCCACCGCGACCATCAACGTCGACGGCCGCCTTGAGCTGTTCGGCGTCGACTCGAGTGGCCGCCTCACCCATTCGTGGCAGGTCGCGCCCGGGCAGGCGTGGTCGGGATGGGTCCCCCTCGGCAGCCAGGTGTCGGGCAATCGGTTCACCGTGTTCGGCAACCTCGACGGCCGGCTCGAGATCTTCGCCGTCGGTCCTGATGGCCGCACCCGTCACAGTTGGCAGCTCGGCGCCGGCAGCAGCTGGTCGAACTGGTACGACGTCACCGGCTCGGTGGGCATCCAGGGCATCAGCTCGATTCGCGAGCCCGACGGCCGCGCCGTCGTCGTGGCCGTCGACAATGGCGGCAACGCCGCCCGCATGGCGCAGGCGTCGGTGGGCACGGCGTGGACGGCGTGGTCCTCGATCGCTGGTGGCCTGAGCGGCACCCCTGGTTTTGGCATCAACCCCGGCGGCCGGCTCGAGGTCTTCATGGCCAGCACCAGCGGCACGCTCTTCCATCAGTGGCAGACGTCGCCGGGCGGCAACTGGTCGGCGGGCGTCCTGCCCCTCGGCGGCGGTTTCAGCGGGTCGAACCTGGCCGTGGGCCGCAACGCCGACGGTCGCCTCGAGGTATTCAGCGCCCGAGCCGACGGTGGCGTCGTCCACCTGTGGCAGCAGTCGGGTGGTTGGTCGGGGGTTGTCTCGCTGGGTTCGGCGGTGACGCCGATCTCGATCCAGGTCGACGCCGACGGCCGACTCGAACTGTTCTCGCCGCTGGGCCGCACGCACGATTGGCAGCTCGCGCCGAGCGCCGGTTGGTCCGGCTGGTGGTCGCTCCCCTGAGGACGCCGATCGGTGCCGGTTAGACTCGTGGCCTTATGGCCGATCAGGCACGGTTCGCAGACCAGGCGATGGAGTACATGACGCCGCTCTATTCGGCCGCGCTGCGCATGACCCGCAACCCGGCTGACGCCGAGGATCTGGTGCAGGAGACCTACCTCAAGGCCTACCGCGGCTTCGGCGGGTTCACCGAGGGCACCAACCTCAAGGCCTGGCTCTATCGCATCCTGACCAACACCTACATCAACTCGTACCGGGCCAAGAAGCGCCGCCCCGACGAGACCGAACTCGACGAATCCGAGGACCTCTACCTGTATCGCCGGTTGGGTGGGCTCGAGGCCGTCGCCGCCGGTCGCAGCGCCGAGGACGAACTCATGGACTTCTTCACCGATCAAGAAGTGAAGGACGCCATCGAGGCGCTTCCCGAGCAGTTCCGCATGGCCGTTCTGCTGGCCGATGTCGAGGGATTCTCGTACAAGGAGATCGCCGAGATCCTCGAGATCCCGATTGGTACGGTGATGAGCCGCCTGCATCGGGGAAGAAAGGCGCTCCAGAAGCGGTTGTTTGATTTCGCCAGCCAACGTGGACTCGTCCCCGAAGGCATGGTCAACCCGAATTCCGAGCCCGGTGCGCCTGCGCCGGCCCTGGCTGAGTGAGACGAAATGGCCGACGCCTCCGACACCTTTGACCAACCTGAACCTTCCGGTGGCGACCACGACCATTCGTCGTCGGCCTGCGCGGATGCCCTCGAAGAACTGTACCTCTACCTCGACGGCGAGCTCACCGACGAGAAGCGCTCGACCATTCGCCATCACCTCGACGACTGCAACCCGTGTTTCGAGGCGTTCGACTTCGAGGCCGAGCTGCGCATCGTGATCTCGACCCGATGTCGTGACGAGGTTCCCGAGGGCTTGCGCACCCGCATCGCCCAGCAGCTCACCTCGCCGAACGACCAGACCTTCGATGTCTGAGCCTCGATGCCAGACCTGCGCAAGCTGGCGGACCAACTCTTATCTACCTTTTCCACCAAAGAGCTTGTAAATAGGCTCTGGCTCCGCTAAACCTGACCCACCAGGTCAGGAACTCGCGGTCAGTCGCCCGGCGGACCCTTCGGGGTCGCGTCCTCCTGGATCAGGCCCGGTGACGTCTCCGGGTCGGTGACCGACTTCAGGAGACGACGATGGTGAAGCGAACGACTCGACGTGGCGTGGTTCTCGGGGGCGCGGTGCTGGCCCTGGCGGTGATGG
>JAYUBX010000423.1:0-4193 GCA_043740665.1 Candidatus Neomicrothrix sp. | reverse complement strand
GCCCATCCCGCGTCGAGCTCGGCCGGGTCGGTGCCTCGCGAGCGCGGCAGCCAGTCGGGCTCGTAGCCGAGCCATGCGTTGTGCAGGATCGATGCTTCGACCCCCGTGAGCCCGGCGGCCGCGACCCGAGCCCAGTGGGTGTCGCCCCGCCACTCGCGCAGACAGTTGACGGCGTGCCAGCCCGAGAGCACCGGATCGGCCGGGCGCGCCATGGCCAGGTGGGCGCCGAAGAAGACCCGTCCGGCGAGCGGCAGCTGGTCGACGACCGACCAGAGCGCCGGCCCCATCTCGGCCAACGGCTCGCAGAGGTCGGGAGCGTGTTCGGCGAGCCCTTCGAGCACCGCTTCGTCGCGTGCCGCCCAGAAGTCGAGGAAGCGAGCGGGCGTTTCGAGGGTCTCGAAGGCGATGGCGATGCCGAGGGGGCTGATCGAGCCGAACGCGGCCTCGACGGCCGCACGCCTGGCGCCCACCAGCGGCGCGCGACGGGCCGCGATGTAACCGAGTGGCCCGGGCAGCCCGAGCGTCTCGAAGCGGACGACCGCGCCCGGATCCCAGAAGATCCATCCGATGGTCGTCTGCACCGACCGGGCGTTGCGTCTCGTGATGGCCACCCAGTCGGGGGTGGCGTCCTCGGCGTCGGGCACGAGCTACCAGGCGCGGGGGGCGTCCTGGTCGAGCAAGCGGCGGCGCAACCAGTCGAGCACCGAGATGGTCGAGAACTGACGGATCCGCTCGCGATCGCCGGGCAGCTTGACCACCATCGAGTCGACCTCACCATCGAGGCAGAGCCCGAAGTAGACGGTGCCGACCGGCACGCCCTCTTGGGTGTCGGGGCCAGCCACCCCGGTCACCGAAATGGCCACGTCGCAGCCGAGCACCCGGCAGGCGCCCTCGGCCATCGCCACGGCGGCACTGTCGGATACGACCGGCCCCGGCGGCACCCCCAAAACGTCGTACTTCACGTCGCTGGCGTACGAGACGATGCTGCCGCGGAAGACCGCACTGGCTCCGGCCACGTTGGTCAGGCGCGAGGCGATGAGACCGCCCGTGACCGACTCGGCAGTGCCGAAGGTCAGGCCTCGCTCGGCCAGCAGTCGCAGGATCACGACCTCCATGGGCTCGTCGTCGGTGCTGAACACGACGTCGCCCAATACCTCGTGCACCAGCGTGACCTCGTCGGCCAGGATGCGGTCGACCTCGTCGCTGGTGGCGGCCTTGGCCGTGATGCGTACCTTGAGACCTTCCATGCCGCTGGCCAGGAAGGCGATAGTGGCGTGACCCAACTCGTCGAGCTCGTCGATGCGCGGCGCCAAGATCTCGGCCAGCCCCGATTCGCTCTGACCCCACGTGCGCAGGGTGCGACTGCGGATGACCGCGTGCACACCGGCCCGGCGTTGCAGGTCGGGCAGCACCGTGCCAGCGACCATCTCTTTCATCTCGTACGGCACGCCCGGCACCGCGTAGATCACCTGGCCGGTCTCGGGGTCACCGATGGGACACACCAGACCCGGGGCGGTGCCCGGCTGCTGGGCCATGGTCGATGCCCCCTCGGGCACCTGGGCCTGCCGCAGGTTGTTGGCCGGCATGTCGCGACCACGCGAGCCGAACATGGCCCGGATGCGGTCCTCGATGTCGGGATCGGTACGCAGCTCGACACCCATGACCTCGGCGATCACGTCGCGGGTGATGTCGTCGTGGGTGGGGCCGAGGCCGCCGCACACAATGACGGCGTCGCTGCGCCCGAGGGCGATGCGCAGCGCGTCGGCGATGCGGGTGGCGTTGTCACCGACCTTGGTCTGGAAGTGCGAGTCGATGCCGACCAGCGCCAACTGTTCACCGATCCACGACGAGTTGGTGTCGACGATCTGCCCGAGCAGCAGTTCGGTACCGACCGCGACGACTTCACAACGCATGGGATGGCTCCTCGGACAGGTTCGAACGGGTGATGATCAGTGGGCGTGGTCGGGGGCCGAACCCGAGGTCGTGGCGGCCGACCGGCCGGCCCACAGGTACTGCCCGGCGCTGACGACGGCGACCACCACCGACGCCCACAGCAACGAGTTGGCAACCCAAGCATGAGCGGTGGCCAGTGGCGGCATGACCGCGGCGGCGATGGCGAGTCCCTGCAGCAGGGTCTTGAGCTTGCCCCCGAGCGACGCCGGCAGGGCCAGGCCCCGACGACCCCAATAGACGCGGTACAGGCTGATGCCGATCTCGCGCACGGCGATGATGGCCACCGGCACCCAGGGGAAACGCCCGATCGACACCAGGCTGAACAGGGCGCCGAGCACCAGCACCTTGTCGGCCAGCGGATCGAGGAACGCGCCCGATCGGGTCGTGCCGTGACGGCGGGCGATCCACCCGTCGATGCCGTCGGTGCTGCCCAGGGCGACCCACAGCACGAAGACCATCCACGACGACTTCTGCGACGTGATCATGCTGAACAACAGCGGCGCGATGAGCAGCCGAAGGATGGTGATGACGTTGGCCGGGGTATAGAGCGCGTCGGGCCCGTAGGTCTGTTCGACGTCGCTCACCGAGCCGCCTCACCGACGATGGCGGGCACGAGGTCGGCCACCAGATCGGGGCCCAGTGCGTCGACCACCGTGAGGTCGACGAACGAGCCGACCTCGAGGGTGTCGGGCACGGCGATCACGCCGTCGATCTCGGGTGCTTCACGATACGAACGGGCGGTGCCGGGAGCGTCGACGAGGACGGTGACCTTGGTACCGATCAACGCGTCACGACGGGTGGCGGTGATGGCGTCCTGCATCTCGCGGAGCTCGGCCAGGCGCTCGTTCATCAGCTCCTTGGGCACCTGCTCGTCAAGGTCGGCGGCATACGTGCCGTCCTCCTTCGAGAACGAGAAGAAGCCGCACCAGTCGAGCTGCGCAGCCCGAACGAACTCGAGCAGCTGATCGTGATCGGCCTCGGTCTCGCCGGGGTAGCCGACGATGAAGTTCGAGCGGAAGGCGGCACCCGGCTCGGCCGCTCGGATGGCCTCGATGCGATCGAGGAACTTCTGGCCGTTGCCCCACCGGCGCATGCGGCGCAGCAGCGGCGGCGACACGTGCTGGAGCGACAGATCGAAGTAGGCCACACCCGTGGCGAGCACGGTCTCGATGAGCTCGTCGGTGAGGTCGCTCGGGTACAGGTAGAGCAGCCGCACCCAGTCCACGCGCTCGTCGACGGCCCTGACCAGCGGGACGATCGAGCGCTGGCCAACACCCTGGTCGCGGCCATAGGCGGCGAGGTCCTGGGCGACGAGCACGATCTCGCGGGCCTGGAGCTGGTCGACCTCGGCCAACAGGTCGTCGACCGTGCGGCTGCGTTGCTTGCCCCGGAACGACGGGATCGCGCAGAAGCCGCAGTTGCGGTCGCAGCCTTCGGCCACCTTGAGGTAGGCCCAGGGTGCGGTCGACTTGGGGCGAGGCAGGTTGAGCAGGTCGAACGACGGCAGGGTGACCGGGTCCGGACTTGGCTTCGAGCCGATGCTGACCGCCACCGCCGTCGCGCTCAGGACCGGCGCCGGCATGAGCGCCACGCCGAACCCGGCCACGGCATCGATCTCGGGCAGGGCGGCCGCCAGCTCGTCGCCGTAGCGCTCGGCCATGCAGCCGGTGACGACGACCCGGGCCCCGGCCGACCGGGCATCGCTGAGGGCCAGCACCGTGTCGATGGATTCCTGGCGGGCTTCCTCGATGAAGGCGCACGTGTTGACCACGACCAGGTCGGCCTGGTCGGGCGCGTCAGCAGCCACGAGGCCGTCAGCCAGCATCGTGCCGGTCAACTTGTCAGAGTCGACCTGGTTCTTGGGGCAGCCGAGTGTCTCCACCCAGAACGTCTTCGCCATCGCCGACGAGCCTACCGGAGGGGTCTGCCAGCCCTGAAGGCGAGCGATCGCCCGACCGGCTGACGGCCTCGCGGCAACGAACTACCCCGACGCCCAACGGTCCGGTGGTTCATGCCCGTTTCGGGCACCCATCCCCGCAGCGTCGAACCGGCTGCCAATCGATCCGGTGGAACGCGCCCATTTCGGACTCTTGCTACCGCGACGTCGGCCGAGACAACGTCGGCCGCGGCGACGGACTCGACTCAGATCCGATCGAAGGCGAGAGCCCAGGTCAGGGCGGTGACGGCCATGCCATCGCCAATGCGCCCGGCGAGGATCTCACCACGGAGGCGGTCGACGG
>JAYUBX010000422.1:0-6997 GCA_043740665.1 Candidatus Neomicrothrix sp. | reverse complement strand
CCTGCGAGCCAGGCGGCGACGAGGTAGGCGCCGAATCGGGGCCGGACGAGCACGACGAGGCCGGCGACGATCTCGATGACACCGACGACGTACATCAGCGTGTGGGCTCGGGTGTGGAACAGGTCGCTCACCTGCGGTGCGAGATAAAGGTCCCAGTTCACGAGGACGTGGAAGAACTTGTCGAGCCCGAACAGGATCGGGGCGACGGTGAATCCGATGCGCAGGAGCCAGAACGCCTGGAACGCCGGATCAGCCGGGTCGGGCTCCCGGAGGGCGGTGGGGGGCGTAAGCGGGCGGTGGGTGGACGTGGTCATGACGGCTCCTCTAGCGACAAGTTGAATCCTCTTTACAATCCTCTCTTGCCGCTTCTAAGTCAAGACAAGATTGACAATAGAAGGTAGAGTCTTCGCATTCCGTCCACGAGACTCGGAGGCCAACGCATGACTGAGGACGACGCCCTCACCGACCCTTCCGGCGATCGGGGGCCGATCGGGGCGCTGGCTGAGCCCAATCGCCGGGCGCTCTACGACTACGTGGCCGGCCGGCGCGACTGGGTGAGCCGCGAGCAGGCTGCTGACGCGGTCGGCATCCGTCGGGGAATCGCCGCGCACCATCTGGACCGTCTGGCTGACAGCGGCCTTCTCGAGATCGACTTCCAGCATCTGTCGGCCCGGCGTGGGCCGGGTTCCGGTCGTCCGGCCAAGGTGTACCGGCGGGCGTCTGCCGAGTTCGGCGTGAGCCTCCCGCCCCGCCACTACGGCCTCGTCGGGCGCCTGCTGGCCGATGCCGTCGACCGCTTTCGAGTAGATGGAACCTCGATCGACGAGACGATCAGCGGGGCCGCGAGCGCCGAGGGGAGACGGATCGGTGACATCGCGAAAGGACGACTGGGACGACGTACGAGCCGGGCCGCCCGTCGGGCCGGCGTCATCGAGCAACTCCATGACTACGGCTTCGAACCCGAAGTACTCCACGATGGTGAAACCGTCCTCCACAACTGCCCGTTCCACCTGCTGGCCCAGGATCACACCGAGCTCATCTGCGGCATGAACCTCTGCCTGCTCGAAGGTCTGCTGAGTCAGGTCGGCGACACCGGCCTATCGGCTCGCCTGGCCCCCCACGACGGCTGTTGCTGCGTTCGGTTCCATCCGGTCGACACCCGATAGTCCTCGTCGCTCCGGAGGCCGGGACCTGGCGAGACCGCAGCAGGTCGAGGGCGTCGACGGAGGGGTCAGGTCAGCTCGCGCAGGACGTCGTTCATCTCGTTGCGGAATCGACGGAGCTCGTCGCGATGCTGGAGGGACAGCGAGGACAGGATCGTCTCGCCGAGTTCGGTGAGGTCGGTGAGGTGACGTCGGCCGTCGGCGGGATCGATGCTCGCTTCGACGAGCCCTGCGGCGGCGGCGCGTTGCACCAGCTCGACAGTGGAGTGGTGCTTCAGCTGCAGGAGCTCGGCGATGTCGGTGATGGTCGGTGGTCCGTCGCCGTCCCACCCCTTCACCGCCAGAAGGAGCTGATGCTGCGCGGGAGTGACCCCGGCGGCCCGGGCGGCGTCCTCGGAGAACCGCTGGAAGACGCGAAGGGCATGACGGAACCGGGCCAGCGACCGGTACTCGCTCAGCGATAGCGGGGAGCCGGTCACGGGTCGATGCTCGCGTTTCCCTCTCGGGCCCGCTGGGTCTCGATGACGGTGAGCGGACTGGTGAGCAGGAGCGCGACCACCGCCGCGATGAGCGTGACGGGCAGGAGGGGCAGCCCGGCCATCTCGGTGACGATGAGGGTGGTGCCGAGCGGGGTCTTGGTCACCCCCACGCACAGGGCGACCATCATCCCGGCCATCAGCACCGACTCGTTGGCGCCGGGCAGCGCGACGTGGGCGAGCTGGCCGAACGCCGCACCCATGAAGAAGAGGGGGATGATGAAGCCGCCCTTCCACCCGGCGGCAAGGGTGACCGTGGTGCCGAGGAGCTTGGCGACCACGGCAACAGCCAGAGCCCCGGCGGCCAGCCGCACATCAAGGATGCCCGAGAGCTGCGTCTCGCCGAAGGTGAGGGCGTAGGGCGACCAGATGCCGAGCAGGCCGAGGGCGAGGCCGCCGAGCACGTAGCGGCCCGACCGCGGGACGAGTCCGAAGGCGCGACGGGCGATGTGCGTCGTCGCCCCGAAGATCGCCGCACCCAGGGCGCCGACCACGCCGATCCCGACCGCGGTGAGCAGATCGGACGGGTGGAGGGAGCCGACCTCGGGGAAGTTCCAGACCGGTTGGATGTTGAGACCGCTGAGGCACACGTAGACCGCGTACCCGCACAGCGACCCCGTGACCGCCGGGATCAGCGCCTCGTAGTACTGCAGTCCGCGACGGTGCAGGATCTCGAGCGCGAAGAGGGCGGACCCGAGGGGCGCGCCGAACAGGACGGTGAAGCCGGCGGCCATGCCCGTGATGGTGAGGATCCGCACGTCAGGAAGCGACCGACCGAGCCGGGTGCCCACCCAGGTGCCGATGGTCCCCGTGCTCTGCACCAGCGGGGCCTCGGGACCCATGCCCGCACCCGACGCGACGCACAGCAGCGAGGCCGGGATGAGCGAACGCAGCCGGCGGACGTCCTCGGCGCCACCGAGCACGTGGATGTTGTCGACCAGCAGCTCGACATCGCCGGTCTCACCCCCGATCCGGGTGATGACCGCCACCGCGCCGCCGACCGCGACGAGGATGGCCAACTGCACCGACCAGGCGTGGTGCTCGGGACCAAGGATGTGCTGCAGACCATGGAGAGCCGCGACATAGGCCGCTCCCATCAGCCCCCCGGCGATGCCCACAGCCACGACGGCCGGACCCAATCCTCTGCGGATGTGGACGACGGCACTGGCCAAGGTTCGGCGGTCAAGAGGGGAAGGCACCAGAGTATCGTAACCCGATATAAGAGAGATCGCCACCCAGCCGGGCCTGTCGAGTTCGGGTCGGGCTGGAGTGGAGGTTGGGCCGACCAGCCTCACCCGGCCAGGACGCTCGCGACGAGCAGGACGATCACGAGGGTGACCGCCGCCATGAGACCTCGCAGCAGCCCAGCGCTCGCCGCGCCCCGTCGAACGGCATCCCCGACAGTTCCGTCACCGGGGGCATCGAGTTCCTGGCGGCGTATCACCGTCATCCGCCGGGCCTGGGCCATGCCGATCACCGTCAGGACGACCAGCACACCGGACAGGGCACCGATGACGTCCATAGCCACAGACCACCCCGACGGCGAGCCGGCTAGGGCTGCTCCGGCGGCGATGGAGACCACGAGTGCGCTCGTCCCGACGACGCGGTAGAGCCGTCCGATGCCTCGGAACAACGCCACCCGAGCCTGGGGATCCAGGACTCGCAGGGCAACCCTCGCTACGAGGGCCAGGCAGACGAGGCTCCCGATCCAAATGCTGGCGGCGAGCAGTTCGACGGCGATAAACAGCGTGCGTCCCACGGTTCGTCCTCGTTCCTCTGGAACCGGCCATGCCGAGAAATCTTCTACCAAAGGCTAGATAAAAACCAGTCGGCAGGCTAGCCTGAAGGCGTGAGCATTGAGGTGGTGCGCCAGGCCCCGAACCGAGACCTCGACGAACCGGGTGAGGTGGCCGAGTTGGTGGTCCGCTTCTACTCCGACGTCGCCCAGGACGACCTGCTCAGCCCGATGTTCAACGACGTTGCCCACGTCGACTGGTCCGACCACATGCCGAAGCTGGCCGCATTCTGGTGCCGAGCACTCTTCGGGCTGGAGGGGTACTCAGGCAACCCGTTCCGAGCGCACGAACTCGTCCACGCTCAACGGGCCTTCACCATCGAGCACTTCGTGCGCTGGCTCGAACTGTTCGAGGAGACCGTCGACCTGGGCTGGATCGGGCCCAACGCCGAGAAGGTCAAGTCCATCGCCAACAACGTCGCCCGGGTACATAGCCAACAACTGCTCTGCCGACCATCGGCTGCGTCTGTCCCACAGCTCACCCCGATTCGGTCTACGCGACAAGGCGCTGCCTCAAAGGAGAGCGAATGAAGGTTTGGATCGACCAGGACCTCTGCACCGGCGACGGCCTCTGCGCTGAAGTCGCCCCGGATGTGTTCTTCGGGCAGGACGACGGGCTCTTCTACGTCATGGAGTCGGCTGCCAACTTCGGGGTCGAGACGCGCTTCGACGGCCTCACGAACCCCGCCGGGGCGGAGGGCATGGCCCGCATCCCCGCCGGCGGAGACGAGCGGGTGATCGAGGCCGCCGAAGAATGCCCGGGTGAGTGCATCTTCATCGAGGTGGATTGAGGGTCTTGATGGATCGGGCAGAGCGGAAATGGCCATACTGATCGCAAATGAGGGGGACAGGCGTCAACCGGCCACCTCCGTGAGACTGGACTGAACCTTGCCAGCAGAGACGCACACCTGCCATGAGGCGGTGACCAGCGAAGACATCCTCGATCTGTTCGAGGCGGTGTTGGCCGACAGGAGTGACGGCGAATGCCCACTGGCCGATCGACGGCTCGTTCTCGTCGGGATCGCCGACGACCTCGCCCTCGTCGATCTCTGGGATGTCACAAGCGAGGAATACGGTGAGCGAACGCTTGGCAGGTTCGATCTCGAGGCGTTCCGCGACGCGGAAACGCTCGGTGAGTTGGCGGCGGCGTTCGCCTTTCAGTGTCGATCCGACGACGATGTTGTGACCGCAGGCCAGGGAGACAAGCCGTGAGCACCATGCAGCAACAGGCCCGAGCCCTCGGCGACCCGACCCGCCACGACATCTTCCAGTACGTCGTGGCCGCAGAAGGTCCCGTCGATGTTGCCGAACTCACCGCCCACTTCGACCTCAACCACAACTCCATCCGTCAGCACCTGGCCAAGCTCGTCGACGCTCAGCTGGTCGACGAATCGAAGGCGCCATCTTCGGGTCGGGGACGTCCGCGCCTGCAGTACACCGTCGATCCGGGGGCCGAGAGCCGCTGGGGCGTCCAGGGACCCTACGAACGTCTCTCGCTGTGGCTCACCGAGATGGTCCGTTCCGGCGACACCGCGGTCGACGTCGGCCGGCGGGTCGGCCGGAGGCGCCGGCTCGGCGCCACCGAATCGACCGATCCGATCGCCGAGCTCATGCACCAGATGGCGAGCCACGGCTTCGAACCCTCGTTGCGACAGAAAGGCTCGAAAGGCGACATCACCTTGCGCACTTGTCCGTTCGCCACAACAGCACTGGCCGACCCTGACACCGTGTGCGAACTCCACCTCGGCATCGCCTACGGCATCGCCGACAACCTCGAAGGACTGGTCATCGACGAGCTCGTTCCCAAGGATCCACGACGCGCCGGTTGCCGGCTGCGCTGCCACGTCGAAGCGGAGGTCGTGACCTGAGCGTCGTCGGAGCATCGGCCGGACACGAGTCCACCGCGAAGTCGGCGATGCCGGATCTGCATTCCCGGGCCGAGGTCCATGACCTCGTGGTGCGGTTCTATCGGGAGATCGTGTTCGACGAGGAGCTCGAACCCCTCTTCAGCGACGTCGCCGAAGTCGACTGGGCGATCCACATGCCCAAGCTCACCGACTACTGGTGCCGGGTCCTGCTCGGTGAGCCGGGATATGACGGCTTCATCCTGGCTGCCCACCAGCACGTCCATGACATCGAACCGCTCACCGGCGTGTTGTTCGATCGCTGGTACACCTTGTGGCTCCGGACCATCGACAGTGGTTGGTCCGGCCCGCTGGCGGAGAGCGCGAAGCGTCACGCCGCGCAGATCGGCGCGGTGCTGGCCCGCCGGATCGCCGGGATCGAATGGGCCGCGCCGCTCGGATCGTGGGCGCGGTCGGCCTGATCGACGCGCTCTGTCTCCGACGGTGGACGGCAAGATGCACTAGTAGTATACTTCTACTAAAAGCTGGAATAAATAGTCCGGGAGACATGCTCCGCTGGGCGCGTGGCCTTCACTTGGAAGGCCCGGGGCGTCCCTCGGGATGTCGAGTCGAAGGAGTGCCGCATGGCCATCGCTCAGGTTCCGACACCGTCCCGCTCCATGATCAGCGTGAGACCCGATGTCAGCGTGATCGAGCCGAGATCGCGTTCGATCGTGCAATCGCTGACGGCTGATGAACGGCTCGGTCGAGCCTTCGTGAAGGGCACCGTCTTGGGAACCGTCCTGGTGTTCCTGTTCTGTGGCGGCATCTCGCTGCTGGCCGGCCTCGGGATCGGCGCTGCGATCGGCATCGGCGCGTTCACCGCTTTCTGGGGAGGTCCTGGCTTCGGCGGGATGATGGGTGCCACGGTGTACTTCAGCCAGCATCTCGAAGACTTCTGAGCAACGTCGGGTCCCAGACCCAAGGAGGTCAGTCGATGGCGAGCAAACTGCACGTGCGAGCGGGACGCGTCTACGACGAGAGGACGGAGGCGGATGGTCTTCGGGTACTCGTCGACCGGATGTGGCCTCGAGGGCTGACCAAGGCAGCGGCCGACCTGGACGACTGGTGCAAGACGGTTGCTCCATCGACCGCGCTCCGACGATGGTACGCGCATGACCCGGAACGCTACGACGAGTTCGCTCGCCGCTACCGACTCGAGATGGAGGAGCCCGAGCGCGCCAAAGCCCTGTCCCAGTTGCGGGAGAAAGCCGAACGGCACCCCGTAACCTTGCTCACCGCCACGACGCGACCCGAGATCAGCGAGGCCGCCGTGCTCGTCGAGATCCTCGAGGGCCAGCCAGGCGGCTGACCGAGGCAGGTTCGCTATGACCTTCGTTCGGATCGCCTCAAGTGTCGCTGCTTCCGCCCGCCCGGTTGTGGGTGCTCGATGTATTCGAGGGTGGGAAACGTCTGCCACTCGCTGAACATGGACAGCGAGCATGGCGTCATTCTCCTGGCGTGAGCTGCGATTGCACACAGCCTGGTGCAACGCCCACGTTCTGCCGCGTCAGCGACGGCAGGGTCCAAGCAGCGCGTGGTCGGCAACCATCGAATCGGCGCAGGCTGTCGGCCCATGGGCTTTGGTTCCGCTCTAGG
>JAYUBX010000421.1:0-4928 GCA_043740665.1 Candidatus Neomicrothrix sp. | reverse complement strand
GTCGTGTCGGCGTCGGGCTTCTTGATGAGGGTGCGCACGTAGATGATGCGCTCGCCCTTCTTGCCCGAGATCTTGGCCCAGTCGTCGGGGTTGGTCGTGTTGGGCAGGTCCTCGTGCTCCTTGTACTCCTGATGGATCGACTCGATCAGGTCGTTCACGCAGATGCCCGGGTTGCCGTGGGCGATCAGGCGCTTGATGGCGAGCTTCTTGGCTCGCCGCACGATGTTCTCGATCATGGCTCCGGACGAGAAGTCCTTGAAGTACATGATCTCCTTGTCACCGTTCTGATAGGTGACCTCGAGGAACTGGTTGGTCTCGTCGTCGCGGTACATCTCGGCGACGGTCTGCTCGATCATCGCTCGCACCGCCTTGTCGCGGTCGCCGCCGCCGAGCGACTGCACCTCGTCTTCGTCGAGGGGCAGATCGGACTCGAGGTAGCGACCGAAGATCTGGGCCGCGGCTTCTTCGTTGGGGCGCTCGATCTTGATCTTCACGTCGAGTCGACCGGGCCGCAGGATGGCGGGGTCGATCAGGTCCTCACGGTTCGAGGCCCCGATCACGATGACGTTCTTGAGCGTCTCGACACCATCGATCTCGGCCAGCAGCTGAGGAACGATGGTCGACTCCATGTCGGAGCTGATGCCGGTGCCGCGGGTACGGAACAGCGAGTCCATCTCGTCGAAGAACACGATGACGGGCCAGCCTTCCTCGCTCTTCTCGCGGGCCCGCTGGAAGACGAGTCGGATCTGACGCTCGGTCTCCCCCACGTACTTGTTCAGCAGCTCGGGGCCCTTGATGTTGAGAAAGTAGCTACGAGCGTCCTTATTGCCGCTGACCTCAGCCACCTTCTTGGCCAGCGAGTTGGCGACCGCCTTGGCGATGAGCGTCTTGCCGCAACCGGGAGGGCCGTAGAGCAAGATGCCCTTCGGGGCCGGCAGGCGGTAGTCGGCGAACAGCTTGTGGTGCACGAACGGCAGCTCGACCGCGTCGGTGATCTGTTCGATCTGACTGTCGAGACCGCCGACGTCCTCGTACGAAACGTCAGGGACCTCTTCGAGCACGAGTTCCTCGACCTCGGGTCGCGGCAGCACCTCGAGCAGCAGGCCTGATCGTGAGTCCTGCAGCACGGTGTCACCGGCCCGGATCTTGCGACCCTTGAGCGAATCGGCCAGCTCGGCGACCCGCTCTTCGTCGGCCCGACCGACCACCATGGCCCGGTTGCCGTCGCCCAGCAGTTCCTTGAAGGTGACGACCTCGCCGGTCAGCTCGGGGCTGCGGGCCAGCACCACGTTCAACGATTCGTTCAGCACGACTTCGGAGCCCCGAACCAGCTCGTCGCCGTTCAGGTCGGGATGGATGGCCACCCGCATCTTGCGACCGCCGGAGAACACGTCGACGGTGCCGTCGTCGTTTCGTCCGAGCAGGGTGCCGTAGGCCGACGGCGGCTGGGTGAGCTTCTCGACCTCGTCCCGCAGGGCGGCGATGTGCTCGCGAGCCTCACGCAGGGTGTACGACAACTTCTCGTTGTGCGATACGGCCTGCGCCAACTGTCCTTTGGTCTCGAGTAGCCGCTCCTCGAGGGTGCGCACGCGCTTGGGGGCATCCTGCAGGCGCCGCCGCAGCGAGATGACTTCTTCCTCGAGGGCGGTCGACTGCTGGCGCAGCTCGCCCATCTCGGTCTCGAAGGCTGTGAGTCGTTGTTCGTACTCTGCGTCGTTGACGAGGACCACCTCCCGTGCGGGTTTGGCGCGGACCCTACACCGACCTCTCCAGAAAACGACGGAGCTGGCGTGATTTTGCGGGCGAGCGGCCGATAGATCGGGGCGACGGATTTGCCGACGCTCCCGCGTCGTAGCACGCTCTTCGCATTGCCATGCCCCGGCCCCACCGACTGGTTCCGAGCCCGGCTGCTTTTCCCTCGTGATGCCCGTGTTTATTGGTGCCGGCGACTACACTCGGACTCAACGACACGGAAGTCCCACCAGCGTTCCGCAATCCACTTCGAGAGAGGTACAGGCGAAGCCATGAAGGTCTGGATCGATCAGGATCTCTGCACCGGCGACGGACTGTGCGAGGAAATCGCACCCGACGTCTTCACACTGCTCGACGATGGCTTGGCCTACGTCAAAGAGGGCGACAAGGTCTATTCGGACCCGGGCGGCGCCGAAGGCTTGGCCGTGGTCAAGGCCGGCCAGGAAGAAGCCACCATCGAATCGGCCGAAGAGTGCCCCGGCGAGTGCATCTTCATCGAGATCGACTGACGGTCAGACCAACGCTCGGTTGGGCCTTCAGCTCGACATCGACTGGTGGCAGTACGGGCACTTGTCGAGGTCGCGATCGACCGATAGTCCACATGAAGGGCACTTCGGCCGGTTGAACTGTCGGGCACCGACGATCACCACGACGATGGCCAGGATGAGGAAGATCACTCCTCCGAGGTAGTACTGCATGCGCACTGCTCCTTGAACGGGGACGGCGCACCCTACGATGATCAGGACATGAGCGATAGCCTGAGTGGACGGCTTTTGATCGCGGGCCCCAGCCTGGGAGACCCGAACTTCGACCGCACCATCGTGTACCTGCTCGACCACGGCGCCGAGGGTGCGCTCGGCGTGGTGATCAATCGCCCGAGCGACATCGACATCGTCGATGCGCTCCCCCAGTGGTCGAACGCGACGGGCCGACCCGCCGTCGTGTTCAGCGGCGGTCCGGTCGAAGCCGGCGTGATCGTCGGCCTTGCTCGTGTCCGCGACCCGATCTCGTGTCCCGGCTGGTCGCCGGTCGTCCACGACGTGGGCACCGTCGACTTGGCCATGGCCCCCGATGCCATCGCCGCCGACGTCGAGGTGGCACGCGTCTTTGCCGGCTACGCGGGATGGGGTGCCGGCCAACTCGACGACGAGGTGGCGGGCGGGGCCTGGTTCGTGGTCGACGCCGAGCCCGACGACGTGTTCACTGCCGAGCCCGAACACCTGTGGGGCACGATCCTGTGTCGCAACGAAGCCCGGATCGCCATGACCGCCGCCAATCCCAGCTGGAACTGACTCGATCGATCGCTCGGATGCCGGGCGATCAGCTGATGCAGGAGCCGGTCGAGACCTTGCTGTCGTGGGGTGCGGCCAGCACCGCGTCGAGTTCAGTGGTGGCCAGTGCGTAGGCCACGCCGGCACGCTCGGTCGAGATGGCGAAGGCGATTCCGATCACGCGTCCCTGCGCATCGATCAGGGCTGAGCCCGAGTCACCTGGCCGCAACGAGGCCGCCAGTTCGAGCACCTCTCGTCGAGTCGACGTCGCGTCGTAGATGTCCTTGCCGGTGGCCTGAATCGATCGGGCGACCGCGAAGGGGGCGATGCGCAACGGTTCGCCGCCCGGGTGGCCGAACACGCCACCGATGGCGCCGCGTTGGGCGGACGCCAGCGGCAGGGCGGGTCGCCCCAGCTTGTTCACCTGCAACAGGGCCAGATCGCGCGACGGATCGAAGGCGACAACGGTGGCCTTCAGTCGGCGGCCGTCGTCCCGCTGCACATCGGTGGTGTCCTCGCCGGCCACGACGTGCGCGTTGGTCGCGATCAGGTTGTCGGCCACGACCCAGCCGGTGCCGTCCTGGATGCGGCCGCAGGCACCGCCCTCGACCTTGACGACCGAGCGGGCGGCGGCGCGGGCCACCGCGTCGGACAGACCCGAAGCCGTCGGAGCGGCGCCGACGTCGGGTGTCGGTTGCAGCGCCTCGAACACCTTCGGAAAGTTGTCCTGACCGACCAGTGACCGCAGGGCCGAAGCCACGTCGGGCGGCGCCGGCAGGTGATTCGAAACCGCCGAGGCCAGCGTCGAGCCCGTGGCCAGGTGGGCGGGCCACCCCGGGGTGACGGTCAGCACCGGCAGGATCACCCAGGCGACCGCCACCATGCCCAGGAGCCCGGCGAGTCCCCCGAACACCTGGTCGGTGGTGGCCGCCGCTCCCCCTCGAGTGCGGGGGGTGAGACGACTACCGAGCCACAGGCCGAGGCCTTGGCCCAGCGCGACGGCCGCGATCACCACCGCAGCGGCGAGGAAGACGAATTTGTTCTGGTCGGCACTGCCCGTCCGGCGAACGACCCACGGCAGCAACCTCAGGCCGAGCACCAGTCCCATCGCCAGGCCCACCCACGACAGCATTCGGGCGGTGAACCCGAGCCGATACCCCCCGACGATGGCGGCGATGGCCACGATCACCAAGAGGGCATCGAGGGCGTTCACCTGGTCATTCTGCGCGACTGAGCAGGCGAGCGTGGGTCAGGAAGCCGGTATGGCCCACCATCCGATGATCGGGGCGCACCGCTTGACCCTCGATGTGCCACCCCCGCTGCAGCACCTCGACCGTCTCGGCCATGGCGAAATCGCTGCTCTCGAGTACCTCGCGCAGGTGGGCCGCCTGGGTGATGCTGGGCGTATAGGCGATGAGGATGCCGCCCGAGACGAGGGCGGTCTCGGCGTGCTTGACGACGTGCCATGGCTCGGGCAGGTCGAGCACGACGCGGTCGAATCCGGTGCCGTCGATACCGTCGTAGCAGTCCCGCAGCTGCACGTCGTAGCGGCTCAGGGCCTCGGGCCCCAGAAACGAATCGACGTTGGCCTGGGCGCGGGTCGCAAAGTCGTCCCGGAGCTCATAGCCGGTGATCACGGCCCCGGCTCGCAGCATGGTCATCGAGAGGGCACCCGAGCCGACACCCGATTCGAGTACTCGAGCCCCGGGGAAGATGTCGGCCAGCATCAAGATGGGTCCGAGGTCCTTGGGATAGATGACCTGCGCACCTCGGGGCATGGTGAGCACGAAGTCGGCCAGGGTGGGACGCAACACCCGGTAGAACGCCCCTCGGGTCGAGCGGGCCAAGAGTCCTTCGGGTTGGCCGATGACATCGTCGTGACGGACGAAGCCGGCGTGCGAATGG
>JAYUBX010000420.1:0-7047 GCA_043740665.1 Candidatus Neomicrothrix sp. | reverse complement strand
CGAACGGTTCGCTACTTCACGCTACGCGACCCGGGACGGCGAGCTGGTGCTCTCGTTCTATGACTCAGCGGTCGCCCTCGACCTCGCTGGCGGCCAGGTCACCGGTGTGCGAGACGTGCCCCGCGTCGAGGACCCATCGGGGGGGGCCGGCATCGGCATCGCCCCCGACTGGTTCGGCGCCCTGGTGTTCGGCCGGTTCGGTGCCATCGGACTCGCCGCCCGAGCCGACGACGTGACCCTCGGCCGGGCCCGCGGCCTGATGGAAGCACTCTTCCCGGCGCGGCCGGCTGACGTGGTCGGCGAGTTCTGACCCGACCCGAACCAGGCCTCACCGAGGCCGGTAGGCTCCGACGGTGATCGACATCGATCCTGAGGCCCTACCCGAAGGCGACGAGAAGGTTCGGGCCGTGCGCTCGATGTTCGACGCCATCGCGCCGCGCTACGACCTGGTCAACCGGGTCATGACCTTCCGGATGGATGTCGGTTGGCGCCGCAAGACCGTCCGGGGTCTGGGACTGAAGCCCGGATCCCGGGTCCTCGATCTGGCCTGCGGCACCGGAGACTTCTGCCGTGAGCTGCGCCAGCACGACCTCGCCCCCATCGGCCTGGACCTGTCGTTCGGCATGCTCGCCGCCGGCACGACCGGCGCCCCGCTGGTGCAGGCCGACATCCTGCGATTGCCGGTGCCGGACCAGTCGGTCGACGGCATCACGTGCGGCTTCGCGCTGCGCAACCTGGTCGAGCTCGAGCCGTTCTTCGCCGAGTTGGCCCGAGCGGTGCGGCCCGGCGGCCGCATCGCGCTGCTCGAAGTGGCCGAGCCCCCGAATCCAGTCCTGCGATGGGGCCACGGCGTGTACTTCGGCAAGGTCGTGCCCCGAATCGGGGGGCTGTTGTCGGACCCGACGGCCTATCGGTATCTGCCCAAGTCGGTGGCCTACCTGCCCGACCCCGACGTGCTGCTGGCCATGGTTCGAGGGGCCGGCTTCCGCGACGCCACGCGCACCTTGTTCTCGGGCGGGATCTCGCAGCTACTGCAGGCCACCCGCGACCAACCGGCGTCGTGACCACGATCGACCCGAGACCATGACGACCGCGGCCGTCCCCCGCCTTCGAGCCCGGACCCGGCGACTCGACATCGACCCCGACCTCATCGCCGTTGCCGGCGAGACCGGTCCGCTGTGGCAGCGCGGCCGATCCGGTTTCGCCGGACGCGGCGAAGCGGCGCGAATCGTGGTGCCTGCCGGTCACCCCGCGGCCGCGGCGCGCGCCGTGCACCTCGCCCTCGACACCATCGACGTCGACGACGAGATCGGGCTACCCGGGTGCGGACCGGTTGCGCTCGGAGCGCTACCGTTCGACCCGAGTCACGACGGAGCCTTGATCGTGCCCCAGATCATGGTCGGTCGATCCGAGGACGGCACCCGTTGGGTCACGACCGTCGAACCGATCGAGCCCGGCGGCCCGAGCGCACCACCTCGGGCGCTCACCCTCGACGACTTGCTCGAGCCCAACGAGCCCACCTCACCCGGCACCGAACCCGGATCGTTCACGGTGCGCACCACGCGTGGTGCCGACGACTGGTGCGCCGCCGTCGGCGCAGCACGTGACGAGCTGCGCGCCGGCCTCGCCCGTAAGGTCGTACTCGCTCGCGAGCTGGTCATCGACAGCGACCAGCCCGTGGTTCGATCCGATATCCTGCGGCAGCTCCGGCGGGCCTATCCCTCGTGCATCCTGTTCGCCGACGGCGGCTTCATCGGAGCCAGCCCCGAACTGCTGGTGGCCCGCACCGGCGACCTGGTCCAGTCGCATCCGATGGCCGGCACCGCTCCCCGCAGCGGCGATCCGTCGGCCGATGCCCGACTGGCCGCCGGGTTACTGTCGTCGGCCAAGGACCAGATCGAGCACCGGTACACGATCGACATGGTGCACGAGACCCTGCTTCCCTGGTGCTCGTACCTCGACGAGGAAGCCGAGCCGTCGATCGTCGCCGTGGCCAACCTGCAACACCTGGCTTCACTGGTCGAGGGTCGGCTCTCGAGCCCACCGGCCTCGGTCATCGAGCTGATGCGGGCCCTACACCCGACACCGGCAGTCAACGGGTCACCGCGGAACGAGGCGCTGGCCCTCATCCGAACCCACGAGGGCATCGACCGGGGGCGCTACGCCGGACCGGTCGGTTGGGTCGACCGTCACGGCAACGGAGCCTGGGCCGTCGGCATTCGCAGCGCCGAGATCGACGGCACCCGTGCCCGGCTGTTCGCCGGCGTCGGGGTGGTCGCCGATTCGGATCCGCTCGCCGAACTGGCCGAGACCCGCACCAAGTTCCAGGCCCTGCTCGGTGCTGTCATCCGCCCCTAACCAGCGGGCGACGAGACGAACGGGATGGGTCAGGGTGCCAGCGCGGCGGCGGCCGCCGCGTGCAGTTCGTCGTGCACGGCGACGTTCGCGGCCCGGTCCGTGCGCACCAGCACCAGGTGCACGCCGCCCAGCGCAGCTGACTCGGCCACCGCCGGCCCCACGTCGACCTGACGATCCACCACCCGAGAGCCGATTCCGTGGGCGGTCGCCAAACCAACCAGATCGACACCGTGGGGCGTGCCGTAGAGCAACTCGAACGGCGCCGGTGCCAACGCACCGGCCTGTGGCAGAAACGAGAAGATGCCGCCACCGTCGTTGTCGACCACCACGATGGTGAGGTCGATGCCGCGCCGTACCGCACCCAGCAACCCGTTGGCGTCATGCAGAAGCGCCACGTCGCCGATCAGCAGCGCGGTTGGCCCCGGACGCCCCGGGCCCACCGGCCAGTCCCGGGCCGCCAACGCGATGCCGACCGCGGTCGAGACCACACCGTCGATGCCGTTGGCTCCGCGATTGGCCAGCACGCGCAGCCCGGGACGGGGTGCCGAGAACCACTCGACATCACGGATCGGCATCGACGACGACACCATCAGGGTGGCGCCGAAGGGCAACGACTGAACCACATCGCGGGCGACGGCGGGCTCGGTCGGTTCAGGGTGATGGGCCAGCGTCGAGGCGATCGCCTCGGCGACCAAGGCATCGGCGTGTGACCATGCCCCCGCCCAACGGTCGACCGGCGGGGCCCCCAGGGTCAGGGCCAGAGCTGGTGGCGGTGGCGAGTCCAACAGCCGGTCGGCCAGGGCAGCCGCGACCCGACCGGGCGATGCCGCGAGCAAGCCGTCGAGCGATCGGTCGGGGTCGAACCGAGCGCCGTCGATGTCGACACCGATCTGCCACGCGTCGAGGCCGGCCAGCCACTGGGTCACCACCTTCGAGGCCGGCAGGGCTCCCAGCCGCAGCACCACCTCGGGGCGCAGCGCGTCGGCCAGGACCGGGCTGCGCAGGATCTCGTCGGCGTGGCTGATGGTCGAGCCCTCGGGCACCCGGCACCCACTTCTCGGATCAGCCAACACCGGCCATCCGATGGCACGCGACAGTGCATGCACCGCCGCCCCATCATCGGTGCCTCCGCCGGCCACGATCACGCCCCGCCGACCTTCCATCCCGGCCGCCAACGCGTCGATGGTGTCCGCCGGCGCGTCGATCGATCGAACCACCGGTCGGTGCCAGGCCCGACCGCCCGGTCGTGCCGGCGGCAGTGTTGCGGCCTCTCCGACCAATGGCTCGCGGAACGGCAGGTTGAGATGCACCGGACCGGGCGGGCTCGCAATGGCTCGCATGACCACCGTGGCCGCCAGTGAACGCCACGAGCCAGCCGCGGCCGGATCCGGGACTCCAGCGTCGAAGAACCCCCGCACCGACCGGCCGAACAACTGCTGTTGATCAACGGTCTGGGGAGCCCCCACACCATGAAGCTCGGGCGGACGATCGGCGGTGCACACCACCATCGGCACCCGGGCCTCATGGGCCTCGACGACCGCGGGATGGAGCTCGACAGCGGCGGTGCCGCTGGTTGTGAGCATGATCGCCGGACGACCAGTGGCCTGAGCCAGACCCAGGGCCACATAGGCCGCCGAGCGTTCGTCATGATGCACATGCAGCCGCAGTCGACCATCGGCCACCAGGGCCAGCACCATCGGCGTCGACCGCGAGCCGGGAGCGACGACGGCGTCGGTGAGACCCGCTCGTACCCACTCGTCGACGAGGGTGGCGCAGAACGTCGCAGCAGTCGTCTCCGGCACAGGCAACAGCCTACGTTTGGCAGGGTCATGGACCCCACCTCACCGGCTTCCGACCTGGCCGACGATGCCGACGAAGCGGCGGCCCGGCCACCGCTGGCGGCTCGGATCGTGGCGCCCTCCGGTCCCGACCAGGGTCGGCTGGTGCTGGTGCACGGCTTCACCCAGACAGCGGCCTGCTGGGCGCCCGTCGACACGATGTTGTCGCGTGACCATGAGCTGGTGCTGATCGACGCACCCGGCCACGGTCAGTCGGCGGCCGTCGAGCTCGATCTGGTCAGCGGCGGAAGCGCCATCGCCGAGGTGGGCGGATCGGGCACCTATCTCGGCTATTCGATGGGTGGCCGATTCGTGCTTCACACCGCACTCGAGCGGCCCGACCACGTGCGGCGCCTGGTATTGATCAGCCCGACGGCCGGCATCGAGGACGACGCCGAGCGAGCCACCCGTCGCCAATCCGATGACACACTCGCCGCGCACCTGGTCGCGGTTGGCGTCCCGGCCTTCGTCGACGAGTGGTTGCGTCTGCCACTGTTCGCTGGCCTTCCCCCTGATCGGGCGCATCGAACCGGGCGCCTGGCCAATACGTCAGCGGGCCTAGCGTCGAGCCTGCGCCGGGCCGGCACCGGCGCTCAGACACCGCTGTGGGACCGGCTGTCCGAGCTGGCCATGCCGGCGCTGATCGTCGCCGGTACCGACGATGCCAAGTTCGTCACCCTCGCCGAGCGGATGGTCGCCGCCATCGGCCTCAACGCCGAGCTGTGCGTGGTCGAGAGCTCCGGGCACACGGTGCACCTCGAACAACCCGACGTCTTCCTCGACCGGCTGCGCAGCTGGTTGGCCCGCACCGCCTGACCGATCGGGAGCGCCCCGCGGGTGAGGTAGACGGACGGGTGGTCGCGTCAGCCCGAGATGAAGAGTCCGGCGGCCAGCAGGACCCCGTAGGCCAGTTGCACCCGGCCAGTGCCGCCGAGCACCGGGATCAAGGCGGGACCCTTGGCCTTCTGCAACACGATGAGCACCGGCTTCTGCGCCACGAAGATGGCGGCGAAGGCGAGGATGGCGAACGGCCGGCGGCCCAGGCCCGCGATGAACGGCAGGGCCAAATAGGGCACCACCATCAGCGCCACATAGAGCACCCGAGTGCGTTGGTCACCCAGGCGAACGGCCAGCGTGCGTTTGCCGGCCACCGTGTCGGTGGGAATGTCTCGCAGGTTGTTGATGACCAACAGCGCGGTGGCCAACGCGCCAACCGGCACGGCGCAGGCGACCGCCAGCCACGGCACTCGCTCGAGCTGCACAAAGGTCGATCCTGCCGTCGCCACCAATCCGAAGAAGACGAAGACGAACAGCTCGCCAAACCCGTAGTAGCCGTACGGCCTGGGTCCCCCGGTGTAGAGCCAGCCGGCCGCGAAACACACCAGACCCAAGGGGATCAGCCACCACGTGGTGGCCGCGGCCAGGGCCAGGCCCGCCAACGCGGCCACGCCGAACGAAGCGAAGGCGGCTTGCTTCACCGCGGCCGGCGACTTCAGTCCTGACCCCACCAGACGGACAGGCCCGACGCGAGCCTCGTTGTCGGTGCCCTTGACACCATCGCTGTAGTCGTTGGCGAAGTTGGTGCCGATCTGGATGAACAACGCCACCACCATGGCTGCCATCGCTCGCCAGATGATGAGGTACTTCAGATGGTTGGGATCCTGACTGAAGATCACACCCGAGTTCGGGGCGTACATGAACCAGGTCGGGTAACGCATCCCGGCGGCTACGGCGGTGCCCACGACGACCGGCACGATGGCCGCCGGCAGCGTGCGGGGCCGCGCTCCCGCCAACCACAGTCGCCAGCCGGCCGGCACCGGCCGTGGCGACGGTCCCCCCACTCTGGGCTGGTTCACGATCTGGTCCCGCCGCCCGGCATCACGGCCGGCGGGGGAACTTGTCGAAGTCGGGCTTGCGTTTCTGCACGTAGGCGTCACGGCCCTCTTGCGCTTCCTCGCTCATGTAGAAGAGCAGGGTGGCATCGCCGGCGAGTTGCTGGATGCCGGCGAGTCCGTCGTCGGCTGCGTTCATCGACGCCTTGATCATGCGCAGCGCCAACGGCGACATCGAGAGCATCTCGCGACACCATTCGACGGTGGTCTCTTCGAGCTCGGCCAGCGGGACAACGGTGTTGACCAGTCCCATGTCGAGCGCTTCCTGGGCGTCGTACTGACGGCAGAGGAACCAGATCTCGCGGGCCTTCTTCTGGCCCACATTGGCCGCCAGCAATCCCGATCCGTAGCCGCCGTCGAACGAGCCGACCTTGGGTCCGGTCTGACCGAACCGGGCGTTGTCGGCCGCGATCGACAGGTCGCACACGATGTGCAGCACGTGGCCACCACCGATGGCGTAGCCGGCGATCATGGCGACGACCGGCTTGGGCGTGCGGCGGATCTGGATCTGCAGATCGAGCACGTTCAGGCGACCGATGCCCTTGTGAGCCACCTCGTCGTCACCGATGTAGCCGTCGTCGCCTCGGATGCGCTGATCGCCACCCGAGCAGAACGCCAAGTCGCCCTCGCCGGTGAGGATGATCACGCCCACCGTGTCGTCGTCGCGAGCATCGTTGAAGGCCTGGGCCAGCTCGAACAGCGTCTGGGGGCGGAACGCGTTGCGCACCTCCGGCCGGTTGATGGTGATCTTGGCGATCCCCTCGGCGGTCCCGTAACGGATGTCGGTGTAGTCGCCGGAACTCTGCCACTCGGCGGCCGGGCGGATCGTCGTCTCAGTCACCCCGCGAGTGTTGCGCGCCCACCCGGCCTCCGACGAATCAGTCCGGCGTCGGATCGGAGCGACCAGACACCCGGCGTCCGACCCAGTCGATAGCGTGGCGGCGTGCGTGAACTGGTGG
>JAYUBX010000419.1:0-2762 GCA_043740665.1 Candidatus Neomicrothrix sp. | reverse complement strand
AGCGCCAACTCGTCGATCCACAGGCCGCCGCCGTGGCCGACAGCCCGGCGGCGGGCACCGTCGAAGCACTGGACGCGCAGCTGGCCGCCATCGGTCGCATGGACCGGGTCATCGCCGATACCGCCGATCGCCTGCGACTGCTCGACGCGCGCCTCGACGAAGCAGTCACCCGCGCCATCGAACTGTCGGTTCGAGCCGACAGCCCCGACGAGTTGCGGGGCCTCGGCGACGATGTCGACTCGTTGGTCGGCGATCTCGAGTCGCTGCGGCTGGGCCTCGACGAGGTCACATGACCGACGCCGCGGCCCCCAGCAGCCGACGGAACCTGCTGCGATCGAGCGCAGTCGTCGGCGTCGGCACCGGGTTGAGCCGCCTCACCGGCCTGGTGCGGGTGCTTGCGCTCTACTACGCGCTGCGGCTGACCAACCTGACCGATGCCTACAACCTGGCCAACACCGCCCCCAACATCATCTACGAGTTGTTGCTCGGCGGCGTGCTGTCCGCCACGCTCATCCCCGTCTTCGTCGATGCCCGCCAACGGGACGATGACAATGCCATCGACGCCATCGTCACCGCCATCACGGTGGTGCTGGTCGCCTTGTCCGTCGTGGCCCTGATCGCCGCGCCATGGATCATTCGTATCTACACCGATGAAGCATCGCTGACGGCCGTCGCCGTGCCGTTCCTGCGCATGTTCGCGCCCCAGATCCTGTTCTACGGACTCACCGCCGTCGGCACGGCGCTGCTGAACAGTCGCAAGCGGTTCGCGGTCCCGGCCTTCGCTCCGGTGTTGAACAACCTCGTGTTGGTCGTCATCTTGATCGAGGTGCACCACCTGGCCGGAGGCGTGCCCACCATCGACCAGGTGCTCGGCGACCGCACCCTGCTGTTGCTGCTCGGGTTCGGCACCACCGCCGGCATCGTGGCCATGACCGTCGTGCTGTGGCCGGCCATGCGTCGGGCCGGAATCCGTCTGCACGTGCGCTTCGACTGGCACCATCCCGCGCTGCGTACCGTCGCCCGGCTGTCGGGGTGGACCTTCGGCTACGTCATTGCCAACCAGGTCGCGCTGGTGGTGGTGCAGCGGCTGCTCGTCGACTCCGGCGTAGGCAACCTGTCGGCCTACAACCTTGCCTTCGTGTTCTTCCAGCTCCCCCACGGGCTGCTGGCGGTGTCGTTGATGACCACGTACATGCCCGACCTGTCGACCTTGGCCAATCGATTCGACCTCGACGGCTTCCGCGACCGCTTCATGGAGGGCACCCGACTGCTGGTGCTGCTGGTCGTGCCGGCCGCAGTGGGTCTGGCCCTGCTGGCCGTTCCGTTGATGAACGGGCTACTCGAACCACTCAGCCATACGGGCGGATCGGTCGGCGCCGACATCTCGACCACGGCCGGCATCCTTCGTATGTTCGCCATCGGGCTGCCCGGCTTCTCGGTCTATCTGTTCACCCTGCGCGGGTTCTATTCGCTCAAGGACACCCGCACGCCGTTTCTGGTGAACCTGCTCGAGAATGGCACCAACATCGTTTTGGCCTTCGCTCTCGTCGGCGGGCTCTCGGCCGCCGGGCTCGGGCTCGCCTATGCCGCCGCCTACCTGGTCGGGGCGGCGGCGGCCCTGGTGCTGCTGGCTCGCAAGATCGGCGGGCTCTGGAGCCCGGCCGCCGCCGCATCCATCGGCCGCACCCTCGGGGCCGCCGTCGCCATGGGCGTGACGGTCGGTGGCTTGGTGGCCGTCGTCGGGCCGGTCACCGGCGCAGCCGCGGTGGCCTTGTGTCTCGTCGCCGTCGTCCTCGGCCTCGCCGTCTACTTCGGGGTGCTGGTGGCGCTGCGATCCGACGACGTCGACGGACTCACGCGTCGGCTTCGGCAACGGCGTGGCCCCGCCGTTCGCAAGCCGATGCCCTAGGCTTTGCCTATGTTCAAGTCGATGAAACGTTGGTGGAGCTACTTCACCGCCAAGCTCAACAGCAGCTTCAACGAGAAGGCCGATCCCAAGGTCCAACTCGAGCAGGCGATCGGCGAAGCGCAGGACCAGCACCGCCGTCTGCGCGAGCAGGCCGCCAACGTCATCGCCAATCAGAAGCAGACCGAGATGCGACTGAATCGGCAAATGACCGAGTACGAGAAGCTCACCGCCAACACCAAGCAAGCGGTGTTGATGGCCGACGAAGCGGCCAAGACCGGCAATACGACCAAGGCCAGCGAGTACGGCTCGGCCGCCGAGGCGTTCGCCAACCGGCTGATCGGGCTCGAGCACGAGATCGACGAGACCAAGAGCCTCGCGCTACAGGCCACCCAGGCGTCCGAACAGGCCAAGTCGGCTGTTGCCCAGAACTCAGCCGCTCTGCAGCAGAAGCTGGCCGAGCGCCAGAAGCTGCTGAGCCAGCTCGACCAGGCCAAGATGCAAGAGCAGATGAACACGGCGATGGCCTCGATCGGCGAGACGGTCGGCGAGGACGTCCCCAGCTTCAACGAAGTCCGCGACAAGATCGAGGCCCGTTACGCCAAGGCCAAGGGCATGTCCGAGCTCACCGGCGAGGCCGTCGAGAATCGCATGCTCGAGGTCGAGACGGCGTCGATGAACGTCGAGGCGCAAACCCGCCTGTCCGAGATCCGTTCGCAGCTCGGTCTGGCGCCATCCACCGAGGACGGTCAGAAGCTGCTCGACGCAACCGCCTCGCTCCCGACCGATGCCGCCACCACACCGGCGGCCGAGCCGGTCGCGCAGCCCGAATAGCCCACTCGCTTTCGGCGGCACG
>JAYUBX010000418.1:0-1988 GCA_043740665.1 Candidatus Neomicrothrix sp. | reverse complement strand
CGAATCCGGATCGAATCGGGTCAACCCCGCAGGTCGACCAGCAGCTCCGACCGGGTCGCGGCGTCGAGCTTGGTGGCGTACTGGTAGTTGGGATGATCCAGCTCAAGCGTCACCGATTCGGCGGCGGCGAAGGCCGCGACCTGGTCGGGGGCGAAATCCCAGCGCATGTAGTGCACGGCCGAGGTGATCTCTTCGCGGGTGAGCATCTTGTCGTGGTCAGGATCGGGGGTGCATCGCACGACCACGGCGTCGGGGCCGGCACCGACGCGCAGCTGGGCCGCCGCCTCGATGTGCACCAGTTGCGGCAGCCACTCGTGCAGCTCGGTCTCGCTGGTCAGCTCAATGAACATGGTGGCCGACAGGGCGCCGGGCTCGGGGATCAACGGGTTGTAGGCCCGCAGCTCGGCGGCGATGGCGTCGTCGCTGATCATCTTCTCGACCCGTGCCATCTCCTGGATCTGGAAGCGGATCGTGTCGCGGTTCTCGAACACGAAGGTGATGACTGGGCCGACGTGCACCCGTCGCCGCTTCTTCAGGTCTATGACGTGGGCCCGGAACTCGGCGCGCTCTCGCTCGTAGGCCCGCAGGTCGCTGATGTCGTCGATGGTGAGCTTGGTCATGGTCATCTCCTGGCTGCAGTGGACGGGCCGGCCCCGGATGCAACATCCGGGGCCGGGCGGTCGCGTTCAGATCACGTGCGACTCACGCACGGATCGGGGCCTCAGCTCAGCGAGTCGAGGCCTTCCTGGAACTTGCCGGCGTGGCTCTTCTCGGCCCGGGCCAGCGTCTCGAGCCACTCGGCGATCTCCTCGAAGCCCTCGTCGCGAGCCGTCTTCGAGAAACCGGGGTACATCTCGGTGTACTCATAGGTCTCGCCGGTGATGGCCGAATTGAGGTTGTCGGCGGTGGGGCCGACCGGCACGTCGGTGACGGGATCGCCGACCTCGGCGAGGAAGTCGAAGTGACCGAACGCGTGACCCGTCTCGCCCTCGGCGACCGAACGGAACAACGCGGCGACGTCGGGATAGCCCTCGACGTCGGCCTTCTGGGCAAAGTACAGGTACCGGCGGTTGGCCTGGCTCTCGCCGGCAAAGGCTTCCTTGAGGTTCGCTTGGGTCTGGCTTCCGCTCAGTTCAGGCATTGATGTGCTCCTCTTGCTCTGGTTTCTGGGTTGGATGTGAGCTGGTGTCGACCGGGCCCGGTGCCGCGTGACCGTTGCAGTCCGCGCACGTGCCCCGGAAGGCGATCTGGGTCGAATCGATGGTGAAGCCTTCGCTGGCGACCGGGGGCACTCGTAAGGCCGAGGTGTCGACCTCGACATCGAGCACCCGGCCGCACTGGTCGCAGACCAGGTGGTGGTGGGCGTCGAGGTTGGGATCGAAGCGGGCCGAGCCGGTGCCCAGATCGAGTTGCACCAGTTCACCCATTGAGGCTAGGTCGTTGAGCGTCTGGTAGACGGTGCGCAGCGAGATGGTGGGCATCTCGGCGCTGACCTCGGCGTAGACCGATTCGGCCGTCGGATGCTGCGGGTTGTCGTGCAGCACCCGGAAGATGCATTGACGTTGCGGCGTCACCTTCAGGCCCTGGGCCCGAAACTGTTCGGTGAGCTCACCCGGCGACTTCACGCATAGAACCGTACCAGCAGTCAGCAATGATTGTTGACGAACTACCCCTGAAATCGGCCCGGATCGGTCATCGGGGCGGGGCGCCCGTACACTCGGCCACGTTGTCGATCCGCCGTGGCCTGGGGCCCGGCCGCGAAAGCGAGATCCCACGATGCCCGGTGCCTTCGATCGAGCCGATGCCCTGCGCCGCCTGGCCGATATCCATTTTGACGTCCTGGTCATCGGTGGCGGCGTCACCGGCGCCGGCACTGCGCTCGACGCCGCGTCCCGCGGGTTGCGCACCGCGCTGGTCGAACGCGACGACTTCGCGTCGGGCACGTCGTCGAAGTCGTCGAAGCTCGTGCACGGCGGGCTGCGCTACCT
>JAYUBX010000417.1:0-9484 GCA_043740665.1 Candidatus Neomicrothrix sp. | reverse complement strand
CAGGCGCGGACTGAGGGTCAGCCTTCGGCTTGCTTGCGGCGATAACGCAGTTCCTTGGCCAGTTGCTTGTTCGTCACGGCCGAATAGGGCAGTGCCCCGGCGAGGATCTGGTTGTCGAGGCCGGCCAGATTTCCCAAGAGGGCGTCGAGGACGCGGATGGCGGCCCGCTCGGGCAATCCGACGTCGGACGCGAATTGGAGCAGGTGTCGGCGCGATAGGCCCGTGGTGCGTCCGTGCATCGGTAACGCCGCACTGGTATCGCCGTAGGGCCCGGTCGACGGCAGGTCGTAGGCGGGAGCGATCCGCCACTCGCCATCGGTCGTGGCGAGGATCGAGAGGTTCTTGGCGTGGACATCGCCGTTGCCTGTCAGCCAGGCGAAGCAGAGTTGTTGGTAGAGCACTTGCAGGGCGACGGCCCGAGCCGGACATCGGTCGGCCAGGGCGGTAACGACCTGCTCGGCCGTCACGTTGTACTTGTCGGCGGGCCAGCGGCCCAGCACCTGGCACGCGTCCTCGCAGGCGAGCGGCTGAGTGTGTCCCGTGGGGTCGGCCAGCCGATCGAAGCGGCGGACGAGCAGCCCGGGTCGGCGCCCAGCGAACCCGAAGATCAGCTCGTGCTCCAATGGCGTGCGCACGTATCCTGCGCCTCTGGCCATAGTGCGAATAACGCAGTATAAGATGCGTTATATGCATAGTCCGGTCCAACCCCTGCTGCCGCTGGTGCGCTCGCAGACCCAACTCGACATCTTGGCGGCCACGTTCCTGAACGCGGGGCCGCACACGATCGGTGAGCTTGCCGAGCGGGGCGCGGCTGACCGCTCGTCGGTGCTGCGTGAGGTGAATCGACTGGTGGAGTCCCGCATCCTCACGAAAGACAAGGTCGGTCGCGCCGGTCTGATCTCGGCGAATTGGGATCTGCCGTGGGCGGCCGAGCTACAGGGAATTCTCATGAAGACGGTTGGGCCCGTCTCCGTGCTCGCTGAGCTGTTCGGCGATGACCCGAGGGTCGACGAGGTGTACATCTTCGGGTCGTGGGCCGCTCGGTACCTCGGGTACCAGGGCCCATGGCCTCAGGACATCGACGTGCTGGTCGTCGGTGACTCGTTCTCGCCGATGGCGGTCCGGGGCGCGTTGGCCGATCTCGACCAGCAGTTTGGTGTGGAGGTCAACGCAACCTTCACCACTCAGGCTGAACGAGTTGACGCCGCCCCCGGGAGCTTTCTCGCTCAGCTGATCGACGGACCGCTGGTGATGGTCAAACCGCTGACCTGACTCAGATGCTCCCGGCTTGGTCCGCCACATGGATTGCCCTCGTGATGAGCCCAACAGTGGCATCAGCGATCTCAATGGCGTCGTGAGCCTCACGGCTCGTGAGCCGATGCGTGGTCGGGTTGGCGTAGTCGGACTCGTTTCGCGCCTTCCGCAAGGCCCCCACCCGACGCCAGAGATCGGGTGGTACGTCGGCAATCTTCGCTTCGCCGTATCGGATGGTGACTTGATGCTTGTTCACGACTCCGCTGGCGATCTTGATGCCCTTGAAGTTCATGTCGGCCCAGATGGCCTTGCGGACGGCCTGGTGGCAGGCCTCGATCACCAGGTCAACATCGACCGTGTCCGATCTGACAAGGAGCCGTGCACTCGCGACGTGCTGATGGGCGGTAGCCAGCCAAGCCTTGACGTCGGTCATGTTGGTCATGCACGACTCGAAGGCGCCCGACTGGTGGTCGCCTCGGGTGGTGTGGTCGGTCATGTGAGCCCCCGCCCTGTTTGCCAGTCGGCCCCGTGGGACGGTGTGGCCGACGACGCCCCGCCTTGGGTGTCGTTGCCGAAAAGCTACTGATGGGCTGTGACAGGAACTCCGAGAGTGGCGAGCTTGGTCGGCTCGAGCACGCAGTCGAGGCGACGCAGAACGGTCAGCGGCAGGATCACCTTGCCGTCGTCACCCTGCTTGTAGGTGCCCCGCAGCAAATCCGCGACCAGCCAGATGAGGGCCGCGGGGTTCTTGGTCGTCTCGGAACTGCTCGCGGCCACTGCCACCCCAGGATCGTCGTGTGTCGTCTCGCAACCGTACGGTTCGCCGTGACCGTCGCCGACGAGGCTCCGTCCCGATACCGTCGGGGCGATGGAAGGTCCGCCGCTCGATGCCGACGACTGGTCCGAGGATCAGTGGCAAGAGTGGTTGAACCACGCCGACAACCAGGCCGACGAGCCCGATGCTGGGGTGCGACCCCGGCCGAAGTCGGCCGGTTCGGCGATCCTGGCGGCGGGCATGCTGGGGCTCGAACGGGCGCTGTACGGCAAGTCACCCAAGCCCGAGATTGTGATCGAGGCCGAAGCTGACGGTCACGACGACGGCACGGTCGTGCTCGACCTCGACGATCCGGCCGGCTCGCAGATCTCGGTCACCCGTCGGCGCCCGCCACCCGACCCGAGCTGAATCCGGTCGACTGGGCGACCCGTCGCCCGGTCGAGATGGCTGACACGGCCGTGTCGTTCAGCGCCGGGCTTCGAGCACCAGGTTGAACGGGGTCTCGGTGGCCCGACGGAACTGCGTCAACCCGGCGGCCTCGGTGACCTGACGCAGGCGGGTTTCACCGGCCTGGGCGCCGAGCGCGCGACCGACTTCCTGCGCCTGTGAGGCCGGCGTGCGGATCAGGGTCGATGCCGCGTAGAACACCCGCCCGATCGGGTTCAGGTTCTTGACGGCGGCGGCGCGGGCAGCCTCGATCGATGGCCTATGGAAGTCGAATCCGACGAACGTCGACTCGGGGTAGGCCTGCGCCATGAGAATCGTCGACGAGCCGAGACCGCAGCCGATGTCGGCGACCGACCCACCTGCCCGCAGCCGGGCGTCAATGCCGGTGAGCGCGGGTATCCAGCTCTGGACGAGGTTGGCGAGGTAGCCGGGTCGAAAGAAGCGCTGGGTGCCGTGGAAGAGATCGTGTTCGTGCTGGTCCCATCCCATCCCATGCCGTCCCATCCCATGCCGGCGCCGGTGCGAAACGACACGGTGAGCAGATCGACCGAGCGGGCCGCCGCCGCCATGGCCTGGAAGCCACCGACGACGAAGGCGGGACTGTCCTCGTTTGACCATCGCCTCGGTCTGCTCGGGCGACAGCGAGAACCGGCCACCGCCGTCATAGGTGACATAGCCGGCCGCGGTCTGGGCGCTGAGCCATTCACGGATGGTGCGCTCGGTGGTCTCGGTGCGGGTCGCCAGCTCATCGGGCGTCTGCGAACCACCAGCGGCGAGCGCGCCATAGAGGCCGAGCCGGTCGCCGATCACGACGAGGGCACCGTTGAGGATGGATCCGAGGGCGCTGACGGCCTGGCCGACGAGCGCTCCGAGCGCATCTTGGTCAACGGCGGCGGGATTGGGGTCAGTGGTCGTGGTCATGGGAACGCTCCTGTGGTCGCGGGGGACTCGACCGCCAGTGTCCGCCTGGCGGCTGCAATCGATGTGCAGCCCTGTCCCGCCGATTGCAACCCGCCGTCGTGATCCAAGAATCGCCACCAAAATGAAGCACACGTCGCCGTCGCCAACCGCGACGAACACACCAAGAACCTCGCGTTCCTGGCCGACCCCGATGGGCGGTGGCCGCTCTCTCGGCGTTCGACGTGACCCACGCCCATGCGCCCGAGAGCCAGTGGACGGCCAAACATCTGATGTCGATCAACGGTCGCTTCGAGCAGATCACCTTCGATGACCTCGACGCCGTCGGGGAACGCAACGACGTGCCCGGCTACCGACGCATTGTGCGCGAAGTCCTCGACGCGACCAACTCGTGGCCCGACTTGCCGCCCAGGCCAAGCTCGACGAGGCCACCGTCACCTCCGTCGGCGACGACATCAAGGGCATTCCGACCCCGTTGGCCCCTGGGAGCATGCGGGCTTGGCGTGCAGCTGGGAGACAGGCCGTCGCAGCTGGTCCGCTAACTTCCCTGGCTGCGGGCCTTGACCTCTCGACGACTTCACCTCGGCCTCGAGGTTGGTCAGCGCGTGTGTGTCAGTAGCCCATGCCCTCGTAGCTCAGTGGATAGAGCATTGGTTTCCTAAACCATGTGCGCTGGTTCAATTCCGGCCGGGGGCGCTCGGCAGTCGCAGGTTTGATCCATAGGTCGTCAGACCTAAAGAGGCCTACCTCTGCGACCGACAGAACACCCATGAGCGTGGGAAACCCCAACCGCGGCTTGGACCCCAACCGCGGTGACGAAGCCCTCGACCTCGGTGGCGACGCCCCGAGAGACCCGGCCGAGGGCCTGCAGCGCGACGCCGCGTTCGTCTCATTGCTGCGAGCCGGCGACCCGTCGGCCTTCGGGCTGTTGTTCGACGGATGGGCCGATCCGGTCTACGACCGGCTCAGCCATCAGGGTTTCACCACCGCCGACGTGTGCGACCTCTCGACCATGTCGTTCGCATCGGTGCACCGACGTCTGCTGCAGCAGACGTCGAACGATCCGTTCCGCGTGCTGGTCTTCCGTTCGGTGCGCCAGGAGATGACGGCCGCGGCCGACCGCCGAGTGCAATGGCGGATGCCGGTCGGCCCCTACGCCGAGGATCGTCTCGAACGCGGCGCCGATGCTCGCAGCCTGGCGGCCGACGCGGCCGTTGCCGCCCTGCTGTGGGATGCCGCCGACGTGTTGGGTGAGCGGGTCCGCGACGTGCTTGATCTGCACCACCGGCATGGGTTCACCGCCGCCGAGATCGCCGCGGTGCTCAACGAGCCGACGGCGGACATCGACGACATCCTGGGCAAGCTCGCTATCGGGTTCGGTGCCGTGGTGCGAGCCCAGGTGCTGTGGCGCCAGGGTGGCCCCACCCACGATGTGCTGGCCGAGGTGGTGGCCGGTGCGGACCCGTTCGACACCGACACGGTTCGCCTGATCGCCGGCCACCAGCGCGAATGCGCGTCGTGCCGTGAGGTGGCCCGCCTACACGTCGACCCGATTGATGTGTTCGCCGCCATCCCCCTGGCCGTGGCGCCGTTGGGCCTGAACGAAGTGGTGGGCGAACGGCTGACCGACCTCGACGTGTCGATGATCGGGTCGGTGTCGTACCGCGATCCGGCGGCCATTGCCGCTGGCGAACCGGGAGCGATCCCGACGCCGCGATCGGCACCGGACGACTCGACCAGTGCCGCGCTGGCGCCGCCACCGCAGCCGAGCGATCCGACCACGGTGGTGCCTCCGCTGGCCATACCGGGCCGGCTGGTCGGTGCGACGCCGACTCGGCCGGCAACGGTCGACCCGGTTGCCCTCGCGGCCGCGGTCCGCGCCCGCAATCTGTTCGCCGGTCAGGCCGGATCACCGACCGATCTGTAAATCGCGCCCGTGGGCGCCGGCTCTGCGCCCGACGCCCCGCCGGCTGGGCCCCCGATCCCGACCCAGACACCCATCGAGGTCGACGATCCGTCGGCGCCAACCTCTGGCCGACGGCGGCGGTGGCTCGTTCTCGGGCTCGGGCTCGGCATCCTGGCGCTGATGGGTGTCGCGGCCGCCGTGGCGCCGACGACGGCCGAGTCGACCGTGGCTGCCAGCACCGACCCTGCGCCCACGACCCCGACGACAGCCGCCGCGGTCGCGTGGCCGCCAGTGGTCGGCGCGCCCCCGACTCCACCCACCACGGCCGTGCCGTTCCCGACGCTTGCCCCCTTCACCTTCTGGGCGTCGGCGCCGGCCGTACTCACCGCTTCGGCCCCGCTCACCATCAGCTGGGAAGTGACGGCCGACAAGCCGGTCACGGTCGCGATCAGTGGGCCCAACTTTTCGAGCACTGTGCTCTCGGGTTCGGCCGAACCGGTGTGCCCTGTCGCCTTGGCCGGCGGTCTCTGCAACGCCGACCCGGGCGTGTACCACTACGACCTGGTGGTCACCGATGCGTTGGGCCGAACGCGATCGAAGACCGTGCAGTTCACGGTGACGGCCCGTCAGTAGCAGCCCCCCGGCAGAACCCCGGCGGGCCGCGAGGCGCGGGTACCGTTCGAGTGATGAGTCCCGCCGACGAGGTCCGCAGCATTGGCGGCGTTGCTCGTCGTGGCGATCCGGCCGCGGCCCTGCTGCGCTCGCCGGCCGGCCCTCCGCTCGACGTGGCTCGCTTCACCCCGGACCTCTACCCGTCGGGTCCGGCGCTCGAGCCGGCACCCGGGCCGGGGCCTTCCGACCAACAGGTGGCGGCGGAATTTGCCGCGTTCCTGGCGAATCACCTGAGTTCGAACCAGGCTCGCGTCGATGCCACCCTCGCCAAGTTCCATGATCCCGAGGTGGCGGCGGCGCTGCCCGACGCCGCGGTGCGAGCGGGGCTGCTGAGCCTGACCGGCACGCTGGGCGATCCCCTCGTCGATCCCTTTCTGGCCGGCCAACTGGCCATCAACCGGGTGACCTACGGCGATCCCGTCGATGCCCGACGGGTGGTCGGTCCCGCCGCTGACACGGCGCCGAGCGAGCGAGTCGTGAATCGCCGCTACCGCTCCGAGCCGTTCGCGTTGCTGGCCGGCAGTCTGCTGCACGAACTGTTGCGGCACGAGCCGGTCGTTTCTGACGACGAAGAGACGATGCTGCACGCCCTGGCCGCCGCCGTGCACCTGCAGATGATCAGCCGCACGCCGACGCTGGCCGGCACCAGCGAGCTGGCTCGCCACCAGAACTCACTCGCCCTGGCGCTGTTGTGCTCTCGGTCTCCGGGGTCGGCCGCGGTGCGGCTGATCGCGCCGCACGGACTGGGCACGATGCCGGGAGCGGCCCTCGGTCGCTCGGCGTCTGATCTGCTGGCATCCGACGTGGTCACGCCCGACTTCTGGAGCCTGTCGTTCGCCCCCGGTCTCACCGATGTGGTCGCGCCGACGCCCGCCTTGGCGTTGCTTCTCGATTCGCTGCTGACCTCGGGTCCCGCACGTGACCCGGTGAGGTGGGTCGACGTGAAGTTGGTCGAGCGGCTCGACCAGCAGGTGTTCACTCGGGAGCTGCGATCCGACGAGCTGGTGCGGGCTGGTATCGCCCTGACCGTGTTCGCCCCTGACGTCGGCGTGGTGCGCGCCGCCAGCTGAAGCAGCACTGCCTAGCTCCATCTGCCGTCTCGGCCGTGGCTCAGTTCGATCCTGGTGAAGGGTCGAACAAGGCCAGCTCGGCCGCATCGGGTGCCTGGAGCAGCGGTAGCCAGCCGTCGAGGTCGGTGCGGCGGATCGGGTAGCGGTCCCAGGGTGGCTGCGAGTTGCGTGCATCGATGCGCCGCCAGAGTTCGTCGGCCGGCACGTCGAGGTAGTGCAGCTCGACGCCGACACCAAGGTCACGAGCCACGGATCGCATCTCGTCGCGTTCGATCCGCGCCCAGAACCCAAAATCGAGGACGACGCTCAGGCCAAGGCGCAAGATCTCCTGGGCGAGCTGCCAGAGTTGATGTTCGACCTTCTCGTGGGTCGGCGCATCCCAGGGGCTGGAGCCGAGGGCCCAGAGCCATTCATCACTCGTGAGGCGTACGGCGCTTCGGTCCGCGGCGAGCTGTCTCGCGAGGGTGGTCTTACCGGCCCCCGGCAATCCGCAGGTGAGCATGAGTCGAGCGGCGCGCATCGGGCGCTAGCCCAGCGTGAGCGCGTGGGCCTGCAGCTCGTCGCGAAAGTCGGGGTGAGCAACCTGCGCCAACGCCAGCGCTCGTTGGCGCACGGTGCGGCCCCGCAGCGAGGCCACGCCGAACTCGGTGATCACCAGGTCGAGCTGGTGACGGGGCGTCGTCACCACGGCTCCGGCGGCCAGCTCGGCGGCGATGCGGCTGATGCGTTGGCCGCCCACGACGGCCGTCGAGGGCAGACACAGCAAGGCCCGATCCTCGAGCTCGAGCCCGGCCACCGACACGAAGTCCTCGTGGCCGCCGATGCCGGAGAACTGCCGTGACCCGATCGTGTCGGCGACCGCTTGGCCCCACAGATCGATGGTCAGCGCACCGTTGATGGTGACCATGCGGCGATTGTGGGCGACGACCTCGGGCGAGTTCACGATGTCGACCGGCAGGAACCGCACCTCGTCGCCGCCGCCGAGGAACTCGTAGAGCTCCGCAGTGCCGAGGGCGAAGGTCGTGATCGACATCCCCTCGAACTGACCCTTGCGGGCGTTGGATACCTTGCCGGCCTTGTGCAGCCGCATCAGGCCGGTCGTGAACATCTCGGAGTGCACGCCGTAGTCGCCGCCGTCGTCGGTGGCCAGCATGGCGGCGATGGTCGACGGAATGCCGCCGATGCCCGTTTGCAGGGTCGAGCCGTCGACGATGAACGGCCGGACGTGCTGGGCGATGAGCAGATCAGTAGGCGAGGGTTCGGCGTCGGCCAGTTCGATCAGCGGAAGCGCGCTCTCGACCAGCACGTCGGCCTGGTCGACATGGATCCTGTGCAGATGTTCGGGCCCGATGCCCATCGTCTGGGGTGCCTGAGGATTGATCTCGACGATGAGCAGCCGGTCGGGATCAGATGCGGCCCGACCGATCTCGCTCACGGTAGCTCCGGCGTGCAACGACAGGCTCATCCAACCGTCGGCGTCAGGCGGTGCGGCCAGGGTGGCCATCACCCGTGGCTGCAACCGCTCGACGATTGGGGTGAATCGACGAAAATCGGACGGCACGAACTGCACATCGGCCCCCGACTCGAGCAAGAATCGCTCGGCCGGACCGTAGAACCCGCTCTGATAGTGCACCCCGGGCTTGGTGAAGAAGGCGAACAGGTCGACCAGTAGGGCGCCGAAGACGGTCACGTCCTCGTAGTCGTCTCGGTCGCCCAAAGCGTGCATGAACGCGGCAGGCTGACCGGGCCCGAGGGGCACCGCGAGGGTGTCGATCGGACGAACCATCGCGGCGGCCTCGGCGAGGGTGTGCACGTTCGGCGTGGTCACGACGGTCTCCTGGTTGGGCGGCCGTGTGATCGTAGGGAATGTCGGCGCGCGGCGAGTGGTTGGGAGCTTTGTGCTACACAAATGTAGCGAAAGAGGAGCTGGGTTATGACGACCGAACAGGCACCGCCGACCCAACCGACGGGAGCGTCATCGGTCGACAACGGGATCGACCCTGCCGTCTACGAGAAGCGGTGGGTCATCCTGGGCGTGTTGTGCCTCAGCCTGGTGCTGGTCGTGGTCGGCAACAGCTCGCTCAACGTGGCACTGCCGACCCTGCAGAAGGATCTCGGCGCCTCGTCGACCCAGTTGCAGTGGATCGTCGATGCCTACTCGATCGTGTTTGCCGGTCTGTTGTTGCCGACGGGTGCGCTCGGCGACCGGTTCGGCCGCAAGGGTGCCCTGCAGCTCGGTCTGGTGGTGGTCGGCCTGGCGTCGTTGCTGTCGACCTTCGCCAACAGCCCGAACCAGCTCATCGCCACTCGTGCCGCCATGGGGGTCGGTGCCGCCTTCGTCATGCCGGCCACGCTGTCGATCCTGGCCAACGTGTTTCCGGCCGGCGAACGGGCTCGGGCCATCGCCATCTGGGCGGGGTTCTCCGGCGCCGGCGCCGCCGT
>JAYUBX010000416.1:0-2238 GCA_043740665.1 Candidatus Neomicrothrix sp. | reverse complement strand
GGTCCATCGGCGAGGTTGGGGTCACCCTTCGGAGAGAACCCCATACCGCGCCCTGAACCTCACTTCCCCCTCAGATCCGAAGCGCCATCTAAGGGTTCGACAACGGAACCATGATGCGCGAGATCCGGCGATGCTGAACCGCCCCGGGGATTTGTGGAGGCTCCAACCCTTGAGAGGATGGTGAGGGGACCCCGTTGAGTGGTCCAGGCGCTATGCGAGTGCTGGTTGGTGGTGGGTGGTCCAGGCCTCGGCGAACTCGGTGGGGGTGAGGTCGCCGTGGGCGCTGTGGGGTCGGTTGGTGTTGTAGTCGATGCGCCAGTCCTCGATGAGGACCTGGGCTTCGAGGAGCGAGTCGAATTGCCAGCCGTTGAGGAACTCGTCGCGGAGCCGGCCGTTGAATGACTCGATCCAGGCGTTCTGCCAGGGTGACCCGGGGTCGATGAACACCGAGTCGACGCTGTTGAACCGGCACCAGTCGGCCACCGCGTAGGCGACGAACTCGGGCCCGTTGTCGAGCCGGACGAACGCCGGCATGCCCCGGACCGCGGCGATGCGGTCGAGGGTGGCCACCACGTGGTCGGCGTCGATGGAGCGGTCCACGACGATGGTGGGGCACTCGCGGGTGAACTCGTCGATCACGTTCAGCAGCTTCAAGGTCCGGCCGTCGACGGTGACGTCGAACTGGAAGTCGAGGGCCCACAAGGCGTTGGGGCGAATCGGCGACATGGCCCCGACCGCAGCCCCGATGCCGCGGAGCCGCTTCTTACGCTCTTGTAGGGGACCTTCAAGCCTTCGTCTCGCCACTGCCGCTGGATCCGCTTGTCGTTCACGACCGACCCGTCAGCCCGGGCGGCCTTGGCGGCCCGCCGCCATCCCCACCGGGGACGCTCCTGGGCGAACGCGCGCAGGAACGCTCGCAGGGCCAACTCGTCGTCGGAGACGACGGGAGGGTCGAGCCGTTCGGTTGATCGGTGCTGGCCGACCACCCGACACGCTCGTCGTTGGGAGACCCCGAACCGTTCGCGCAGCACCTTCACCGCGGCGCGACGCCGGCTCGGGGTCAGAAGTTTCTCTCGGCCAACTCCTTGAGCATCGACTTGTCCAGCTCGGCCTCGGCCAACAGCTTCTTCAGGCGGGCGTTCTCGCCCTCGAGCTCCTTCAAGCGTTTCGCGTCGTTGGCCTTCAAGCCGCCGTACTGGGCGACCCACGGGTCTGCCGCGCGCGGAGGTGACAGGTTGGGTGAGGCGGCCTGAGTCGCTGCTAGACCCGAGTGTCCAACTGGGTTGCCACAATGTCGGTGGGGGGGTCAGCGGCGTGACCGGCGACCCGCCGCAGTCGTGCAGACCCGGCGGCTTAGTCGGGGGGCGGGGTGGGCCGCTTCCCCCGATCTTCGTGGACGATGAGGTGCGTCGGCCGGAGCTCGACAAAACCGACTTCCTCGAGGGCGCGGACGATAGGGTCGAGGTGTTCGTCGACGAGCGTCAGGAGCGCATCGTTGGTGATGTTGCCGGTGGTGACGACGAGGAGCCGGCGAGGGGTGCCGCCCAAGAGGTGGCTGTCGCGGAAGTCTCGGTCCTTGGTGACGACGACCCGGTCCTCGGCGTCTGCGAACTCGGCGATCGCGGTATCGGTGGTTCGGTTGCCGTTGGGTAGCTCGGACGTGTGGATGGCGTCGTGGTCGCGCTTGTCGAGCCGGCGGGCCAGTCGGGCGGGCAGTTGGGCGTCGACGAGGAATTTCACGCGGCGCCGAGCGGCTCCACGCGGCGCATGCCCGATGCGAGCGCTCCGAACTCGAGGGCGGCGAGGAGGTCCTCGTGGTCGAGGTCCGGGTGGTCCTCGATGATCTGGTCGATCGTCATCCCCGACGCCAGCTGCTGGAGCAGGTCCTCGACTGGGTAGCGCAGGCGGCGGATGGTCGGCTTGCCATGGCAGATGTCAGGATCGGAGGTGATGCGGTCGAGCCGGGACATGAGCGCGAGCGTACCCACCATGGCCGACGCAATGTCCCATGGCCTCAGGCGAACTCGCCGGCATCCGACGTCGGACCGGCCTCGTGGGCGGGCTCCGTCATCATGGACGGTTCGGGAACTCCTGGAAAATGTGGCGACCACCACCAACATTGGGGTGGGTAAGAAGGAAGGGGAGTCGTGCTGAACGCCCGACTGGTTTCCTTGGCCTCACGCGGCCACCGAGTACTCCGAGGGGCGAAAAGCCCGTGGGGTTAAGGTACAAGTCCGC
>JAYUBX010000415.1:0-2165 GCA_043740665.1 Candidatus Neomicrothrix sp. | reverse complement strand
CCCGCCAGTGGCACGGGAGCCTTGGCCGGCATCAAAGGACCCGGCGGCATGGCGATCGACGACGACGGCACCCACCGCATCTGGTTCGACTACGAGCTCAGCTGATCGAGTGATCTGAGGCCAACAGGCGCTCGATGACGATGGCCACGCCGTCATCGTCGTTGGACGAGGTGACCTCGTCGGCGGCTTGCTTCACTGCGGGATCGGCGTTGGCGACGGCGACGCCGAGTCCCGCCCAGCGGATCAGCTCGATGTCGTTGGGCATATCGCCGAAGGCCACGACCTCGCCCGGCTCGATGCTCGACTCGCCGAGCAGCCGCTCGACCGTCGCCGCTTTGTGGACCGACGGATGCGACAGCTCGAGGAATGCTTCGCTGCTCGCGTGGGTCACCAAAGCCCGCTCACCCACGATCTGCTGGGCCCGGGCAGCCGTGCCCTCGGGCGCATCGGGAAGACGCAGAATCATCTTGGTGACAGGCTGCTCGAGAAACGATCGGATCGGCCCCGTGCGCAGCTCGCCGCGCTTCCATCGCTCGAAGAGCGCGGGCTCATGCGCAACGATGGCTTCGTCCACGGCGAAGGGCTCGAAACCCTGCTCGACGCCGATCAGGCCCATTGGGAAGGCCACCTGCAGATCATCGACCAGCCCTCGGGCAACCTCGGGCTCGATCTCGATGCGGGCGACCATCTCGTGGCGGCTCGGGTCGTAGACGATGGCGCCGTTGGCGCAGACCACCAACCCGCGGTCGCCGAGCTGGTCGATCACCGGAGCGATCCAGCGCGGCGGACGGCCGGTCGCGATCACCACCAGGATCCCCGCGTCCTCGGCGGCAAGGATCGCCGCTCGAGTTCGATCCGAAACCGACCTGTCGGTGCGCAGGAGGGTGCCGTCCAGATCGGTGGCAATCGCCCGGAAGCCCATCGGGCGATGCTACCGGCCTCGGTTCTCAGCCAGCAGGGTCCGGCTCGAAGGTGGCCGCCGATTCAGCGGCTGTGGGCTTCAGGGTCGGGCCGTCGTCGAGCTCGATGAGCGTCGAGTCGGGGATGATGTCGGCCAGCCGCCGACCGTGTTCGGGGGGCATGACCTTGTCGTGCGTCGCCCACACGATCAGCGTCGGCCGCTCGAACGCGGCCAGTTCGACCGCGGCCTGCTCGAGACCAGTCATATCGCTGGTCCGCGCGTACTTGGCCACGTCGCGCCGCACCCCACGCTCGGTGCGCAGGCCCGTGATCCAACTGGTGCGGACGTCCTTCGGGATCGGGCGCTTCGCCATCCAGCCGAACGTCATCGGTACGCGCCACACGAACGCCAGCCGCAGCGCCTGGGCGACGCCGAACAGTCCACCCGGCAGGCGGCAGGCGAGGGCCGCAAAGAACCTGGGAAGCCCCGGCGGGATGTTGTCGAATGCTTCCTGCGGTAGCAGCACCAGCCTGGCCAGCCGCTCGGGGTGGCGCGCCGCGGTGAGCTGCGGCCCACCCCAGTCGGCGCCGACCAGCGTGACCTGGTCGAGGTCGAGCACCTCGATGAACTCGGCCAGCAGGTCGGCCAGCGCGTGCAGCGAAAGATCGGCGTCGGCCGGCATCGGGCGCCGGTGACCCCCCAGCGGCAGCACCGCGACCACGCAGCGATGGCTCGGCGCGAGTAAGGCCACCACGCCGTGCCACAGGGTCGCGTCCATGAGCAGGCCGCCGGCGAACACGAAGACCGGACCGTGACCTCCGCTGTCCTCGTAGTCGACGAGGCCACTCGACAGCTGCATGGATTTCATCGGGTGACCTCCACAGACGAGCGGGTAGAGTGATCACTCTAGAACCAGCAGAACCTAGGTATACATTCGAATAGAGCATCCGCTCTATTCGACCGAACGAGTCGGTGGCATGACGGCATGACGGACACGAGAGACCGGCTCGTCGAAGCCACCGCGGAGCTGTTTCGACTGAACGGCTACAACGGCACCGCGGTCAAGCAGATCGTCCAGTCGGCCAAGGCGCCGTTCGGGTCGATGTACCACTTCTTCCCGAACGGCAAGGAAGAGCTGGGCGTCGCCACCATCCATTGGTCAGGAGCGATCTACGGCGAACTCATCGAGCTGTTCTTCGAACCCGGTGGTGACCCGGTCGCCTCGACTCGACTCTTCTTCGAGGCTGCGGCCGACACCGTTCGC
>JAYUBX010000414.1:0-2655 GCA_043740665.1 Candidatus Neomicrothrix sp. | reverse complement strand
AATCCCAATCAGCAGACGAATCCCCAGCAGCAGATGATCATGAAGGTCATGCCGATCTTCTTGCCGGTGATCTCGTTCGGGCTCCCGGCGGGCCTGGTGCTCTACTTTGCTGTGTCGAACCTCTATCGAGTGGGCCAGCAGTGGTTCATCAGCCGCAGCCTGTATGGCCCCAACGGACCAGGTGGCGGGTCAGCCTCTGCGGCTTCATCCGGCTCGTCGGATGCGACCGAAGTCGCCGAGGCGCCGCTGGGCCTGCTGGCCAGTATCAAGCGGGTCGCACCGGGACGCTTCGGCCCCGACGCCACCGAGAGTGCCTCCGGCTCGTCGAACGGAAGCTCGAACAGCAGATCGAACGGGACCAAGAAGCCCGCGAGCGAGGCCGTGAGAAAGTCCGCCGGAAAGCCGGTGAGCAAGACTCCCGCCAAGACCAGGAAGACTCCGGCCAAAGCATCCACCTCGACGCCAACCAAGACGTCGGGCCGCACGACCCCGCCCAAGCGCCAACCGACTACCAAGAAGACGCCCGGGTCGAGTTCATCAACAACGTCGTCAACACCGTCATCATCCTCGACGCCACCGGCGTCACCGAAGGGCGGCGCAGCCGGGTCGGGATCATCTCCGACCATGCAGCCGCGGGCCCGTAAGAACAAGAAGGAGTAAGGGTCACGTGGAGTGGGTTGAGACCACCGGAAGCACCACTGCAGAGGCCAAGGACGCCGCCCTCGATCAACTCGGGGTCGACGAACAGGACGCCGAGTTCGAGGTTCTCGAGGAAGCCAAGAGCGGACTGTTCGGCCTGACGCGGCGCGAAGCTCGAGTTCGGGCGCGCGTGCGTCCGACCAGTCCACGCCCCAAGGTCGAGCGTCGCGATCGCCGAAAGAAGGCCACGACAGGTGGGGCGCGAAAAAGTTCGACGTCGAGCGGGACTGGCTCTGGCCGCAAGCCCAAGGCTGAAACGCCGTCTGCTTCGGACGCAGAAGACAACGGAGAGGTGCCGGCGAGTTTTGATGCCGACGCTCCGGCCGCGACCGGGCGATCGACTCGATCCCGTCGGACGCCACCGACGCCGCGTCGGTCCCCGAAATCCGAGACCAAGACCTCGCCGGCCAACGGCGACAACCAGCAGGAAGGTACGCCCATGACCAGTGATGATGCGACGGTCGAAGAACAGGCCGAGATCATCGCCGAGTTCGTCGGAGGGCTCGTCGAGGCCTACGGCCTCGTCGGCGAGGTCACCCACGAGCAGATCGATGACGAGACGATCGAGCTTCAGGTCGACGGCGATGACTTGGGTTTGCTGATCGGTCCGAAGGGCCAGACCCTCGCTGCCATCCAAGAGCTGAGCCGCACTGTCGTGCAGCGTCGGGCCAGTGGCACCCATCATGGCCGGGTTCGGCTCGATGTCAGCGGCTACCGTCAGCGACGCCGTGAGGCCTTGGCTCGTTTCGCGGTCCAGGTGGCCGATGACGTCAAGAGCAGCGGCGTCCAGAAGGCGCTCGAGCCAATGAACGCGGCCGACCGCAAGGTGGTACATGACACGATCAACGAGATCGACGGCGTTCGCACCATGTCGGAAGGCGAGGATCAGCGGCGCCGAGTCGTGATCCTTCCGGAGGATTGACAAGTCAGGTCCGGCGATCCCGTTGACGGATTCCGGCGATCTCGTACAGGTTCTCGGTCGGGCCCAGGAACTCGGATTCCTGGGCCCGGGATCGATCGAGCCGCACATTGAGCACGCCGAGCGGTTCCTGACCGCCTGGACCGGCGATCCCCCTACGCACGCCCTTGATCTCGGATCCGGTGGTGGCCTGCCTGGTCTGGTCCTGGCGAAGCGGTGGCCACTCTCGCGATGGACGTTCCTCGACGCCAATCAGCGCCGCACCTCATTTCTGGTGCAGGCCGTTGATGACCTCGGTCTGGGTGATCGTGTCGAGGTCGAGCGCAGTCGGGCTGAAGAAGCTGGTCGTGACCCGGTGTATCGGGCCCAGTTCGACCTGGTGACGGCTCGCAGTTTCGGGCCTCCCGCGGTAACGGCCGAGTGTGCAGCCCCATTCTTGCGGATCGGTGGCGTCCTGATGGTCAGTGAGCCACCAGACGGGATGGAGTCAGGCGTCGGGCGGTGGGACGGTGAGGGTGTGGCCCGAGTGGGGATGAACCTGGGGCTTCGACGCCACGGTTGCCAGTTCTTACAGCAGGTGGTGTTGTGTGAGCCCCGCTATCCCCGCCGTGTCGGCATTCCTACTAAACGCCCACTCTTCTAGTCCGGTGGTCTCGAGCAATGTTTCACGTGAAACATGGAGGGCCGGACCACACGTCGAGTGTTTCACGTGAAACATCGCCGGATTTTCGCACCAGCTGGCTCATGCGCTTGACCCAGCCCACCCCAGCAGGAAGGATGGCGCCGTGACTCCAGCGTTTGACGATCAGGCGGCGATCGCCAAGGATGACCCGGCATCTCAATCGGCCGCGGGCGAATCAGCCGATCGAGCTGCAGAGATTGCCGCCAGGCCGCCACCGCCAGCTCCCACAGGTCCCCCACCACCAGTACTACCCACGCCCACACCGCCAGCCTGGACGCCGGCCCATGCGCCCGGGGTGGACGCCGGTCCTGAGTCTGGTCCGGTGTCCGGTTCTGACTTGGGGCCTGACTTGGGG
>JAYUBX010000413.1:0-3374 GCA_043740665.1 Candidatus Neomicrothrix sp. | reverse complement strand
GACCGAGAAGGTGCCGCCGACCCCAGCGACATCGCCATCATCGGCGACGAGGCCCGGGCCTTCGAGGTGCTCGAGCAGCTGCGGGGCGCCGGCGTCACCGACTTCGGCGCGGCCGAGATGGGCCGCACCCCCGACGAAGTCGAGCGCACCCGCGCCTTCCTCCGCTCCCAGCTCTAGATCGAGCGGTCGACGTCCTGCCAGTAGCGGTCACGCAGCAGGCGGGTGTACAGCTTGCCGGTCGGGTACCGGGGAAGCTCGTCCTCGAAGTCGACCGACCGGGGCACCTTGAAGCCGGCCAGATGCTCACGGCCGTAGGCCAGGATCTCGGCTTCGAGTTCGGACGACGGCTCGAACCCGGGCGAGAGTTCGACGGCGGCCTTGACCGACTCACCCCATTCCTCGTCGGGGATGCCGAACACCCCGACGTCGGCGACGGCCGGGTGCTCGATCAGCACCTGCTCGATCTCGGCCGGATAGATGTTCACGCCACCCGAGATGATCATGTTGGCGGCTCGGTCGGCCAGGTAGACCCACCCGTCGGCGTCGACTCGGCCGATGTCGCCGATCGTGTAGGTACCCGGCTCGAGGAAGGCCGACGCCGTCTTCTCCGGCGCGTTGTGATATTCGAAGATGTTGGTGCTCACGGTGTTGCGGCACCACAGCGTGCCCACCTCGCCGGGCGTCAGCCGCTGCCCGTCGGGGTCGGCAGCGAAGACCTCGTAGCTGGGCACGGCGCGCCCAACGGTGCCCGGATGTTCGAGCCAGTCGGCCGAGCCGACGATGGTGACGACGCCGCCCTCGCTCGCCCCCCAGTATTCGAGCAGCACCGGTCCCCACCAATCGATCATGCGGGCCTTCACCGGCACCGACACGGGAGCGGCGCCGTGCAACACGGTCGAGAGCGACGAGCCGTCGAACCCGTCACGGATGTCGTCAGGCAGGCGCAGCAGCCGCACGAACATGGTGGGCACCAGATGGGTGTTGCGCACCTGGCGCTGGTCGATGAGCTCGAGCGCGGTCTGCTCATCCCAGCTGGGCATGATCACCAGCGGTGCCCCGTTGTGCAGGTCGATCACCGCATAGCCGAGCGGCGCGGCGTGATAGAGCGGCCCGGTCACCAGGTGCGGGCCGCCGCCGTCGAGCCCGATGATGGGTCCGGTCGCCCGACTCAAATACACCTGCGAGGCCACTGTCGACTGGGTCGCCCGCTTCACGCCCTTGGGCCGGCCGGTGGTGCCGCTCGTGTAGAGCATCGATCCGCCGGCCACGTCGTCGGGGTCGAAAGGCTCGGCCGATGCGGCCATCAGGGCGGCGTCGAGATCGTTACCGGCCACGAGAACGGGCCGATCACCGGCCGCCTGCCGCGCCACTGCCTCGAAGGCCGGGTCGGCGAGAACCAGCGTCGACTCACTGTCGGCGACGATGTAGGCGGCTTCATCGGCGGTGAGGTGCCAGTTGATCGGCGTGAGCCAGACCCCGGCGAGCAGGGCCCCGAGGGTGAGCTCGATGAACTCGACCCGGTTGCCCATGATCATGGCGGCGTGGCCGCCGGGCGCGATGCCGTACGTCTCGCGAAACATCCGACCGGCCCGCGTGGCGCGGTCACCCAGCTCGGCCCACGAACGGGTGCGCGTCAGGTCGTCCAGCGCGAGGCCAGTCGGATCAGAGGTCACCGCGTCGGGGAGCATGCCCGGACCCTACCGGTGCAGATGGCGCTGGATAGGGTGCGACCGTGGATACCACCGAGGCGCTGACGGTGCTGGGCATCAACCCCGGTGCCACCGGCGACGAGGTGCGCGTCGCCTACCTGCGCCTGATCCGCCTGCGCCACCCCGACCGGGCGCTCGGCAATCCCGACGCCACCGAGCAGACCGCGCGGCTCACCCAGGCCTACGCGTTGGTGCGGGCCGCGCTGGCTGCCAACGGTGGCGCGACCGTTCCCGCCGAACCGGTTCGTGACCAGCCGCGAACGTCGCGGTGGCCGTTCGACGCCGGCGCCGATCCCATCGACGCCGATCTGGTCGACGGCGACACCATCGCCCTGGCGGTGCCGGCCGACGAGGCGTTCGCCCTGTTGTTCGAGGCCGCCGGTCACGTCGGCCACGTTGCCTATTTCGATCGACAGCTCGGCATCCTCGAAACCATCGTTCGCTTCGAAGGCGGTCCCACCTGCTCGGTTCTGATCACCCTGCAGGGCCGAGCGTTCACCACCGAAGCGTTCTGCACCATGGAATCGATCGAGGCCGCCCCCACCCCGCCGATCCGCCCCGTCGTCGACGCCATCCTCGAGGAACTGGTCGCCCCGTCTCCCTAAAATCCCGCCCGCCGATCCCGCCCGCCCCAAAACTCCGAACCTTGGGTGAAAATGCGCACCCTGGTGCGCAAGAACGCCGAAGGTTGCCGCTTTTAGGGGTCGACGCCGCCGGCGAGCTCGAAGAGGCCACCGATCGACTCGATCGACAACAGTGACGGCACCGACTCGGGCGGCTCGGCCGTGCCGACCGGGACGATGACGCGCAGGCCGGCCGGCACGATTCGGATCAGCAACGGAGCCGGCAGGTCGATCGCCTCACCGTCGACACCGGCCAGCACGTGGCCCGACGACGAGTCGATCCGCATCTCGGGCGCCGTCCATTGATCGAAGCCGTCGATCTTCTCGACCAAGCGCCCCAAGGCGGCTTGCTGGGTGGCCCGGGCCAACTGGTCGGTGTCACCTGCGGCGACGACCAGAACGCCGAGCACTCCCCCCGTGAGCGACACTCGCCGACCGGCCCCGTCCAGGGACCCGAGCCCGCGATAGGGGTTGTTCGATACCAACAGCACCTGGGCCGTCTCGTAGGCCACTCCGTCAGGCGACGTGAACCGCAGGTCGATCGACGGGGTGTCGTCCCGCATCAAGTCGGGGATGAGCGACGTGGCCGCCTTCAGGCGCCCGTCCCGATAGCTCGAGTCGGTGACGACGTGCGGGTAGAGGCCCATCGAGACGTTGTTGACGAAGAACCGATCGCCGGCCAAGCCATAGTCGACTCGCTGCTCGACCCCCTCAACGAACGCATCCAGGCTGAGGCGGGGGTCGTCACGGTCGAGGTTCAGATCGAGGGCAAAATGATTTCGGGTACCGGCCGGGATGCAGACGAACGGCAGGTCGTGCGCCACGGCCACGGCGGCGACGTCGGCCTGGGACCCATCGCCGCCGGCCATGCCCAGCACTTCGACACCGTCGGCGACGGCCTGCTCGGCCAGGGCGGTGAGATCGTCGTCCGGACCGAGTTCGATCGTCTCGACGCCGCGGCGACGAGCCTCGGCGACCAGGTCGAAGCGTCCGACCTTGCCGTCCCCCGACTTCGGATTCAGGAACAACACCGACCGCCGCT
>JAYUBX010000412.1:0-2469 GCA_043740665.1 Candidatus Neomicrothrix sp. | reverse complement strand
AGGACGGCTTCCCCGACAACTGGATCTACATCCACGCTCCCGAGGTCAAGGTCGGCCGCATCCAGAACTTCGGTTCGTGGTCGCCCTACCTGGTCAAGGACGGCCGCACCTGTCTGGGCCTCGAGTACTTCGTGTTCGAGGGCGACGAGCTGTGGAACAGCCCCGACGCCGACCTCATCGAGCAGGCCAAACGCGAGCTCACGATCCTGGGACTGGCCGATGCCTCGAAGGTCGAGGCGGGCTACGTGCTGCGGATGCCGAAGGCGTATCCGGTCTACGACGAGACCTACAAAGAGAACGTGCTGGTGCTGCGCAAGTGGCTCGAGACCAACGCGCCGAACGTGCACCCTGTCGGGCGCAACGGCATGCACAAGTACAACAACCAGGACCATTCGATGTACACCGCCATGCTCACCGTCGAGAACATCCTCGGGGCCCACAACGACATCTGGACCGTCAACGTCGAGGAGGAGTACCACGAGGAGGGCAGCACCGGTCGCGATGCTCCGGTCATCCCTCGTAGCGCCTACGGCCCCGATCACCCCATCAACGCCACCAAGAACTGACGGGCGCGTGGCCGAATCGCCGGCGATCGCCGAGCTCCGTGAGATGGCGACGGCGGCCGGCCTGCGCCGGGTGCACGTCGTGGCGTGGCGAGATCTGGCCGACATCGAGGCCGGCGGATCCGAGGTTCACGCGGCCGAATGGCAGAGGCGTTGGGCCGAGGCCGGCATCGAGCTGACCGTCCGCACGTCGTACGCCCAGGGCCACGCCCAGGAGGGCACGCGAGACGGCTATCGGGTGATCCGCAAGCACGGCCGATTCATGGTCTTCCCGACCACCGTGTTGGCCGAGGCGCTGCATCGCACCGGGCCACGCGACGGGCTGGTCGAGATCTGGAACGGCACGCCCTACCTCAGCCCGCTCTGGGCCGGCTGCGCGCACATCACCCTGGTGCACCACGTCCACAAGGACATGTGGCGCCTGGTGCTCGAAGAGAAGCTGGCGCCGTACGGCGAGTTCCTCGAACGGCGGCTGGCTCCGCCTTTTTATCGCCGCACCCCGATCGTCGCGTTGTCCGAGTCGACCAAGCTCGAGCTGGTCGACTATCTGCGTTTCCGGTCCGACCAGATCAGCGTGGTGCCACCCGGCATCGACGAGCGCTACTCGCCGGAGGGTCCCAAGAGCCCCGTTCCGCTGGTGGTCAGTGTCGGGCGGCTCATGGCTCCCAAGCGATTCGACGAGCTGATCCGCATCTGCGCCCGGGTACGAGAGCAGCACCCCGACCTGCAGTTGGTCATCGTCGGCGACGGCTACGAGCGACTGGCCCTCGAAGAGCAGGTCTCCGAGATCGGGGCCGACGACTGGATCCGCATCGCAGGCCACGTGTCCGACGAAGAACTGTTGACGCTCTACCGCCAGGCCTGGGTCGTGGCCAGCGCGTCGATCGCCGAGGGGTGGGGCATGACCCTGACCGAGGCGGCCGCCTGCGGCACCCCGGCCGTCGCCACCCGCATCAACGGCCACACCGACTCGGTTCGCGAGGGCGTCTCCGGCCTGCTCGCCGATGATTCTCGCCAGCTCGGTGAGAAGCTCGCCCTCGTGCTGTCCGACCACGACCTGCGTCGTCGCCTCCGCGAAGGTGCGATCGCCTACGCCGCCAGTCTCACCTGGGACGCCACCGCCCTGGGCGTGCTGGCACCGTTGGCGCGCGCCGCGACCCGGCGCCAGGGCCGCGCCCGGTCGCGCTCGACGCGGTGACCACCACGCTCGGGGTGCGCCAGGCCGGCCGCTGGCTGACCGTCGCCATCCCTGCCGTGCTCACCTACCTGCCGCTGCTGCTCAGCTCGCCGGGCGTGGTCGGCGCCGACACCAAGACCTACCTGTACCTCGATCCCGGCAAGGTGCTGCGCGACGCTCCCTATGTCTGGGACAGCCAGGTCGGCATGGGCACCGTCACCCACCAGAACATCGGGTACCTGTGGCCGATGGGCCCGTTCTACTGGGTGTTCAACGCCCTCGGGGTCCCCGACTGGATCGCCCAACGGCTGTGGATCGGCACCGTCATCTTCGCCGCCGGCATGGGTGTGCGGTATCTGTGTCGCACCCTCGGATGGGCGTCCACCCGCGAGGGCGAGGGCCGCACCGAGCAGTGGGGCGCCGTGCTGGTGGCGTCGCTGGCCTACATGTTCAGCCCGTACCTGCTGAACTACTCGGCCCGGATCTCGGTCATCCTGCTGCCGTGGGCTGCCCTGCCCTGGTTGATCGCCCTGACGGCAAAGTCGCTGCGCCGGGGAGGTTGGCGCTATCCCGCGCTGTTCGCCCTGGTCGTGCTGACCGTCGGCGGCATCAACGCCACCGCCCTGCTGCTGGTCGGCATCGGCCCGCTGCTCTACGTGGCCCACGCCGTGTGGATCGAGCGAGAGGTCAGCGGGCGGCAGGCCCTGGCCACCATGGCCCGCATCGGGG
>JAYUBX010000411.1:0-9656 GCA_043740665.1 Candidatus Neomicrothrix sp. | reverse complement strand
AAACCGGCACCGCCGGTGATGACGACGCGGGACATCAGCGCCGCCCGATGCCCTGGTAGGAGAAGCCCCGCCGGATGATGGCGGCCCGATCGAGCAGGTTGCGGGCATCGACGATGCCGAGCTCGGCCATCAACTCACCGACCTTGTCGAGGTCGACCCACTTGAACTCGTCCCATTCGGTGAGCACGGCCAGGACCGACGCTCCGGCGCAGGCGGCATAGGCATCGTCGACGACTTCGAGCGCGGGGTACTCGTCGAGTGGCTCGTGCACGGCGGGGTCGTAGGCCCGCACCGAGGCGCCGCGAGCCAGCAGCCGCTCGATGATCTTGAGCGACGGCGACTCTCGTCGATCGTCAGTGTTGGCCTTGAAGGTGAGCCCCCAGACCGCCACCACCTTGCCATCGAGCGATCCCCCGGCCATGGCCACGATCTTCTCGGTGGTGCGGTCAAACTGCTCGCGATTGACGCTGACGACTCCGTCGAGCAGGTCGAAGTGGTACCCCGCCTGCCGAGCGATGTAGAGCAGCGCCTGCACATCCTTCGGGAAGCAACTGCCGCCGTACCCCGGCCCAGGACGCAGAAACTCGTGACCAATTCGCTTGTCGTAGCCCATGCCGAGCACCACGTCGTTGATGTCGGCACCCACCGCCTCGCACACGGCGGCGACCGCGTTGACGAACGAGAGCTTGGTCGCCAAGAAGGCGTTCGATGCGTACTTGATGGTCTCGGCCGAGGCCGGGTCGGTAACCATGAAGGGGGCGGCCACACCCATGTAGAGCGACGCCACCCGGATCGCCGCGCCCTGGTCGTCGCTGCCGATGACCACCCGATCGGGATGCAGGAAATCGCCCACCGCCGAGCCTTCGCGCAGGAACTCGGGGTTGGAGACGACGAAGACATCCGAACGACCCAGCGCCTGCTCGACCCGACGAGTCGACCCGACCGGCACCGTGGACTTGTTGATGACGATCGATTCGGGATTCAGCCGGGGGGCGATCTCGTGCGCGGCCGCCTCGATGTAGCTCAGGTCAGCCGACCCATCGGCACCCTGGGGAGTCGGGACGCACAGGTAGATGAACTCGACGTCTTCGAGGGCGTTGGCGGCGCCGAGCACGAACCGAAGTCGGCCGGCCTGCAGGCCCTCGCGCACCAGTTCGCCCAACCCGGCTTCGAGGATCGGGATCTCGCCTCGCTGCAGCGCCTCGACCTTGGCGGGGTCGATGTCGGCGCAGACGACGTCGTGGCCCAGGTGGGCGAAGCAAGCGCCCGTCGTGAGCCCGACGTAGCCGGTGCCGATGATCGCGATCTTGCCCATGGGCGGGTCTGCTCCTTGGCCGCGCGACATCGGAGCATCCGACTGCGGGGTCGTCCCATCGTAGTGAACGACCGGCAACGGGTCAGCCACACACCTGACCGTCAGGGGTGGCCGGCACCATCCCGGCCTGGGTCGTCGGCGTATCGGTCGGCAACGAACCGTCGGCCGGAGCCGTCGTGGTGGTCGCGAGGAAGGACGAGAAGTCGGTCGCCGGGCGGGCCGCGGCGGCCAGACCCTGGAAATCCCGGCCGGTGATCAGCACCAGACTCGTGCCGGCCAGGGTCTTGTCCAGCTCGAACTGCGGGGTGCCGTTGAGATAGCGGGCCAGCTCAACCGCCGACGCGTCGGCCCCTGGTGCGTAGCGCACCTGGGTCACGGCGTTGCGGAAGCTGGTCGAGTCGCTGGACCCGATGGTGGTGAACCCGAGTCCGTCGAGCGCCTTGACGACCTGCGCGGCCTGCGACCCGGCACCGGAACCGTTCTCGACCTGAACCTCGATGCCGCGGAGCGGATTGTTGGCATCGGCCTGGTTGCGGAACTTGGCGAAGATGGGCTGGGCCCCGGCGTTGTCGAGCAGCAGCACGTCGGCGCCGCCGATGACGGTGTTGCTGGTAGGCGGCGTGTAGTTCTGGATCGAGTCGGGATCGAAGTCACGGAACTGGCTACCCAGGTCGAGCAGATCCTGGGTCGTGATCTGGTCATCGAGGGTGACGTTGCCGGTCGCCACGCCGACCAGCTGGTTCAACACGAACGGATTGCGGGCACCCTTGGCGATTGCCCGCTTGAGGGCCAGCTTGATGAACTGCTGCTGGCGACTGATGCGGCCGAAGTCGCTGCTCGGATCGCCGACCCAGGTCTTGGCCTTGCCGGTTCGGGTCTCGAAATGTCGGGACCGGGCGTAGGCGAGTGCATCGGTGCCGTTGAGCATGACGCAGCCCGGTTGATCGACGCCGAACCCCGTGTTCAGGTCGCGGGCCGGCCACGGGAAGTAGATCGGTACGCCTCCGACTGCGTCGACCAGCGACCGGAAGCCGTGGAAGTTGACCTGCACGTAGTGATTGATCGGAATCCCGAAGTCCTGCTGGATGGTCTTGATCAGCCGCTCGGGTCCGCCACCCGGCAGCGCTGTGTTGATGCGCTGCTTGCCACCGGTGTCGGCGATCGGCACCCAGAGATCACGAGGGAGCGACAGGATCGATGCCTGTTTGGTGATCGGGTCGGTGCGCAGGATCATGATGGTGTCGGACAACAACGATGCCCGGCTGCGGCCGATCAGCACCGGATCCTTGGCATCGAGGCCTTCGGAGTTGTCGACGCCGACGATGAGGAAGTTCTCGGGCTGGCCCTGACCGGGTGCCTGATCGAGCGTCGGGCCCAGACCGCTATAGCGCTGGACATCGCTCGCCTGCTTGAACACGTAGGCCAAGCCAGCCGCCGACGAAAAGCAGATCAGCACCACGACGATGTTCAGGCTGATGAGGAGTCGCTGGGGCCAGGTCCGGCGCCGCCGCGACCGCGGAGAACCGTCGGACACGAGTCAGGACCGTACCAGTGGCACCGTCGTTGGGTGGGGTCACCCCCGCGGTGGGCGAAGATGGCATCGTGCCGTTCTCGCCCATCCCGCTCGCCGTCGTCGGCGGGCGTCTCGCCACCGGGCTGATCGACGTGACCGACGATCTCGGCGCGCTCGACTCGTCCGGCTTCTGGGCGGTCGTGCTGCCCTTCTCGGGAACACCGGTGTGTGCCCGGTTCGCGGACGTGCGCCCGGCCCGGGCCTGGCCTGGCCAACCGTGGCGAGGGCCGGCCCCCGACGCGTGGCGGTCGAGCCTCGACCGACCCGCGTTCGAGGCCGGCGTGGGGGCCATCCGGTCCGCCATCGCCACCGGCGACGTCTATCAGGTCAACCTCACCCGACGACTCTCGGCGCCTTTGCCGCCTGGTGCCGACATCGCCGCGCTCGGTGCGGCGCTCGCGTCGGGGCACCCCGCCCCGTTCAGCGCCGTGGTCCGCCTTCCCGATTCGCGGATCCACGTCGCGTCCGCGTCACCCGAGCGATTTCTGGCCCGGGAGGACGATCGCATCCGGTCCTCGCCGATCAAGGGCACAGCTGCGACCCCTGATCGACTGCTCGGCAAGGATCGGGCCGAGAACGTCATGATCGTCGATCTGGTGCGCAACGACCTGGGCCGGGTGTGCGAGTGGGGCTCGATCACGGTGCCGGCGTTGCTGTCGGTCGAAGCCCACCCTGGGCTCGTGCATCTGGTCAGCACGGTCGAGGGGCGCCTGCGGCCGGGGCTCGGGTGGGCGGCCATCATCGACGCGACGTTCCCTCCGGGCTCGGTCACCGGCGCGCCGAAGCTGGCTGCCCTCGACCACATCGCTCGACTCGAGCCGGTACCTCGTGGCATCTATTGCGGGGCCGTCGGCTGGGTCGACGCCGATCGACGGTGCGGCGAGCTGAACGTGGCCATCCGCACCTTCTGGATCGGGGACGACGAACTGCACTTCGGCACCGGCGGCGGCATCACGTGGGACTCGACCCCCGGGGGAGAGTGGGAGGAGACCGAGCTCAAAGCTCGCCGCTTGTTGCGAGTCGCATCGACCGTTCACGCCGATCCGCTGCGTCGTGTCGCCAGTCGACGTGGCAGCATCGGTCGATGACCCAGCACCTGGCCCTCTGGATCGACGGAGGCCTACGGGCCGCCGATGAGCTGGCCGTGTCCCCCTTCGACCATGGCCTCACCGTCGGCGACGGCGTCTTCGAGACCGTGCAGATCGTGCGCGGAACGCCGTTCGCGGCCCGGCGACACCTCGACCGGTTGCGCCGGTCGGCCGCCGGCCTGCGACTCGAGGTCCCACTCAGCGATGACGAACTGCGCGCCGCCATGACCGACGTCATAGAAGCCAACGCGGTCGAGCACGGCCGTCTGCGGCTGACCGTCACCGGCGGGATCTCGCCACTGGGATCCGACCGCGGTAGTGATGGACCCACCGTGATCGTCGCCACCGCCGACCTGCCGGCCTGGGAGGCATCGACCGCCGTCGTCACGGTGCCGTGGCGGCGCAACGAGCTCAGCGCGGTGGCCGGTCTGAAGACGACGTCGTACGCCGAGAACGTGGTGGCGCTGGCCGACGCGCACGATCGTGGCGGCAGCGAAGCGATCCTGGCCAACACCGTCGGTGCGTTGTGCGAAGGCACCGGCAGCAACATCTTCGTGGTCGTCGACGGGCGGCTCTGCACCCCACCGTTGTCGACCGGATGTCTGGCCGGCATCACCCGCGAGCTGGTCATCGAGCTGGTCGACGTCGACGAGTGCACCCTGCCGATCACCGCGCTGGCCGAGGCGAGCGAGGCGTTCCTGACGTCGTCGACCCGTGACGTGCAGGCGATCCGATCGATCGATGGACGCCACCTCGCCACCCATCCCGGGCCGCTCACCGCTTCAGCCGCCGCTGCGTTGGCCGAGCTGCTGGCCCGGGACCTGGACCCGTAGCGTTCAGTTGGCCGGCCGAAGGTGCACGACATCGCCGACCACGACCACCCGCCGCTCCCCCGAGGTCGTTTGCACGATCAGCTCGCCGTCGTCGGTGAGCTCGACCGCCCGACCCTCGAGCTGCTCGCGTCCCAGGTCGACCTGCACCGATTGACCCAGCGTGGCCGACAGCTCGCGAGCCCGTTCCATCAGCGCCGGTCGGCCCCGACCTGACTGATCGAGCACCTGATCGACCCAGTGATCCAGCCGCCGCAGCAGCTCGATGAGCAGGTCCTCTCGATCAGGGCCGGCGTCGCCGGTCAGGTGATTGAGGGCGACGGCGACGTCGGCCAGCTCGCTCGGAATCTCGGGCGGCCAGGCGACATTGAGCCCGAGACCGACCACGATGGCCGCCACCTCGCCCGCCTCAACGGTCGACTCAGCCAGGATGCCCCCCAGCTTGCGGGCGCCCGGCCCGCCGAGGTCGACGACGACGTCATTGGGCCACTTGAGCTGGGCCGCCACCGGGGTGAGATGCCGACAGGCCTCGACCGCGCTGACCCCCACCGCCGTGGTGAGCAGGTGCGAATCGGCCACCGGCAAACCCAGTCGGAACAGCACCGAGACGAGCAACGATCCCCCCGGGGGCGCGTGCCACGACCGGTCGAGTCGACCACGGCCCAAGGTCTGGTGATCGGCGACCAGCACGGTGCCGTCCGGAGCCGTGGCAGTCGCCAGATCGAGCAGGTCACGGTTGGTCGAGCCGGTCTCAGCGACCCATCGCAGATGGCCGAAACGAGTGCCGGCGAGCGCTGATCTGGCATGGTCACCCCTCATCCCTGTAACCATATGGCGTGCTCACAAAGGTTCTGATCGCCAATCGAGGCGAGATCGCCGTTCGCGTCATCCGTGCATGCCAGGAAATGGGCATCGCCACGGTGGCCGTTTACAGCGAGCTCGACCGCGACGCCCTTCATGTCCGCATCGCCGACGAGGCCTACGCGCTGGGCGGTACGACCGCCGCCGAGAGCTACCTCAACACCGAGGCGATCCTCGATGCCATCGAGCGCAGCGGCGCCGACGGCGTGCATCCCGGCTACGGGTTCTTCTCGGAGAACACCGACTTCGCCCGGGTCATCACCGAGCGGGGTGTGACCTTCATCGGTCCCCCGCCCGAGGCGATCGACGTCATGGGCGACAAGGTGAGCAGCCGCATCGCCGCTCAGGCCGCGGGTGTCCAGGGGGTGCCCGGCACGACCGAGTTCCTGGTCGATGGCCACGGCGTCATCGCCTTCGGTGAAGAGTTCGGATGGCCGGTCGCCATCAAGGCGGCCTACGGCGGCGGCGGCCGCGGCATGCGGGTCGTCAACGAAGCCAGCGAGGCCCTCGAGGCGTTCGAGTCGGCCAGCAGTGAGGCCCTCAAGGGGTTTGGCCGGGGCGAGTGCTACGTCGAGCGCTACCTCGCGTGGCCCCGCCACGTCGAGATGCAGATCATCGGCGACCAGCACGGCAACTGCGTGTGGATCGCCGAACGGGATTGCTCGGCCCAGCGCCGCCACCAGAAGCTCATCGAGGAGAGCCCGGCTCCGGCATTCCCGGCCGAGATCCGTCAGCAGATGGGCGAGGCCGCCGTCAAGGTCGCCCAAGCCACCGGCTACTACAACGCCGGCACGGTCGAGTTTCTGTTCCAGGACGGTGAGTTTTTCTTCCTCGAGATGAACACCCGTCTGCAGGTCGAGCATCCCGTCACCGAGATGGTGTCGGGCATCGACTTGGTCGCTGAGCAGATTCGGGTCGCGTCCGGGCTGCCGCTGTCGTTCACCCAGGACGAGATCTCGCTGCGCGGCCACGCCATCGAGGTGCGGGTCAACGCCGAGAACCCGGCCGGGGGCAAGTTCCTGCCCTCCCCGGGCGACATTTCGACCCTGGTGCCACCGAGCGGCTTCGGTACCCGGTGGGACGGTGGCTACGAGGCGGGCGACACCGTCAGCCAGTACTACGACAACCTGGTCGGCAAGCTCATCGTCTGGGGCAGCGACCGCGATACCGCCATCGCCCGGATGCTGCGCGCCCTGCGCGAGTTCCGCATCGAGGGCATCGCCACCACCATCCCGGCCGACGTGGCGATCCTCGAACACCCCGACTTCGCCGCGGCCACCCACTCGACCAAGTGGGTCGAGGACGTACTCGACCTGACCGGCGTCGACTCGGCCCCCGCACCGACCACGGCCGACGGACCCGAAGCGAAAATCAAGCGTGACGTCGATGTCGAGGTCAACGGCCGGCGCTACTCGGTCAGCCTTTGGGTCCCCGAGTCAGCCGGCACCGCCGTCGCCGGCTCGGCATCGGGAGCCGTCGCCGCCCGGCCCCTCCGCGCTGGTGGCGCCGGTAGCGGAGCCGCCGCCGGAGGCTCGGGAGCCGTCACTGTCCCCATGCAGGGCACCATCGTCAAGGTGCTGGTCGAAGTCGGCCAGGCAGTCGAGGTCGGCCAGACCATCTGTGTGCTCGAGGCGATGAAGATGGAGAACAACATCACTGCCGAGAAGGCCGGCACCATCAAAGAACTCAAGGTCACCACCGGCGACTCCGTCGGCAGCGGTGACGTCGTCGCCCTCATCGACTGACCCCAGTCCCGCCCGTCCCTTTCCCCGACCGGCATCCCCTTCTCCCCCAACCGGTGCACCACACCGGCGTAGATCCAGGTCGGTTTCCGACCCAGATCTACGCCAGAGGGGAATTTTCATGGACTCGGCGCGTACTAACGAGTTGCTGGGCGTCCTCGCCCGCGCTCATCACGGACTCATCCGCCGAGAAATCGCCATCCGGGAGGGCATCAGTCACTCGGCCCTCACCCGTCGGGTGAGATCGCAGCTACTCGAACCCGTTGGCCCCGGGGTCTATCGGTTCCGGAGTGCCCCGATCACGTGGGACCAAAAGGCGCTTCTCGGGTGCTGGGGGGTCGGGCCGGCCGCGCTGATCTCCCACCGGGCCGCCGGCCTGCGTTTGACCCTCGACGGGGTGAAGGCCGCCCCGATCGAGGTTGTGACCGATCGCTGGACACGGCGAACGGCCGGTCATGTGATCGTGCACGAGACCAGTGACCTGATCTCCGCCGACCGCTCGTCGATCGGCGGCCTCCCCGTCACCTCGCCGCTGCGCACGGTGCTCGACCTCGGCGGGGTGATGCCGGTCTATCGAGTCGAACAAGCCATGGAGGATGCTCTGCGCCGGAAGCTCTTCACCCCACAGCAACTCGGCGACCGCTTTCTGGCCTATGCGCGCCCGGGCAAGCGGGGCATTCGGGCCCTACGACCCCTGATTCAGGAACGCGTGGGTGAACATGTCCCGACCGGCAGCGATTTCGAGTTGCGCGTGGCCCGCCTGGCCCGGCGCGCCGGGCTTGCCGAACCGGAACGACAGGTGGCCGTCCAGCTGTCCGCCACCCGCGTGTACCTCGACCTGGCGTGGCCCGAGCGGCGCTTTGCGGTGGAGTGCGACGGGATCTTCAACCACGGCACCTCGATCTCCCTGCGCTGGGACGATGATCGTCAGAACGAGCTCGTGCTTCTGGGGTGGTTCATCCTGCGGCTCACCTGGCACACCGTCACCAAGGATCCCGCCCACGCCATCGATCAGCTGCGACAAGGTTGGCTAAGGTGCGCGCCCCCCACTCCGGCGTAGATCCAGGTCGGATTCCGACCTGGATCTACGCAACCTCGCGATTAGCGGGTGCGGACGACGACGGTGCCGGCGGCATGGTCGTGCAAGCCGCGGCGGATCGGGCTGAAGGTCGCGCTCAGGAACACGCAGAAGTACAGGCCCAAGCCGACGGTCGGCACCGCCAGGGCGGCGACCGGCACCAGGGCCCGCATGAAGCACTGCGCGAGATCGGGCTTGGTCCCCTTGAGCACCCGGGCCACCCGAGTGCCGAGCAGCACCTTGCCCAACGTGCGGCCCCGCCAGGCCACACAGCCGGTCTCGTAGGCCAGCACCAACCCGATCAGCAGGAACCGCGGCCACGGCGGCAGCTTCGCCGCGTCGGGTTCGGCCTGCCGGGCCATCAGCACCACGATCACGATCACCACTGGCACGGTGGGCAACAGGATGTCGATGGCGCGGGCGATACCCCGCTCGCCCAGCGAGGCCAGCGAATTGGGTCCCCTCGGTGGGAAGTCGGTCACCTCACGGGGCCGGGGCGCTTCGTCGTCGACCATGCTCACTCGGCAGCGTCAGCCAAGGCTTCGGCCAAGGCCGGATGCACCAGCAGACTCTCGACGATGTCGGTCACCCGCAGACCGGCGGTGACAGCCAGGGCGATGACCGAGATCAGCTCGGCCGCGTGACGGCCGACGATCGAACCGCCGAGCACGACCCCGGTGGCCGGATCGCTGATGATCTTGACGAACCCCCGAGCGTCGTTCTCGATCAGCGCCTTGGCGTTGGCCGAGAACGGCACCTTGGTCACCCGGATCTTACGGCCCGACGAGAACGCATCAGCTTCGGCCAAGCCGACATCGGCGATCTCGGGAACGGTGAAGATGGCCGACGCAGCCTTCTCGTAGTCGAGGTGGCGGTGCGGACCCACATGCAGCCCCATGGCGTGCTCGGCGATCTTGCGTCCCTGCACCGACGCCACCGAGGAAAGTGGCAGCTTGCCTGACAGATCTCCGGCGGCATAGATGTTGGGCACCGACGACTGGCAGTTGTGATTGACCACGACGTAGCCGTGGTCAGACTCGACGCCCGCCTCGTCGAGTCCCAGCCGCTCGGAGTTCGGCAGCGAACCAATCGCCAGCAGAGCATGAGATCCGACCGCGACACGACCATCGTCGCACCGGACAGTGATGCCGGCGCCAGGGCCGCCACCG
>JAYUBX010000410.1:0-2048 GCA_043740665.1 Candidatus Neomicrothrix sp. | reverse complement strand
CGCTGGGCACCGGTCCGGTGCCGGTGGACCCCGCCCTGCCGGGGCGCCGCATCGTCATCGTCGACGACCACGGCGAGCCCCTGGGCGCCGGACACGAAGGGGCCGTCGTCGCCGTCGACGGGCTGATGCCGATCGGCTATTGGAAGCGACCCGAACTCGACAGCGAGCTCTACGGCGCTCTGGACGATGGCACCCGCACGTGCCGCACCGGGGACCGCGGGTGGCTCGACGACGAGGGCTGGCTGCACCTGGCCGGTCGCGAGGACAACGTCGTGAAGATCGCCGGAAGCCGGGTCGACCTGGGCGAAGTCGAGAGCGTGCTGGCCGAGCTCGAGGGGCGTCATGGCGGTCGGCGCGACCGCCCGACCCGACGCCCACGGCGACGTCCGACTGCTGGCTTACGTCGTCGGGTCGACCGACCAGGTCGTCGAGCCGGTGGCGCTGCGGGCGGCCCTCGCCCGTCGCCTGCCCCGATCGATGCTGCCCGACCGGATCATGGTGCTCGCCGACCTGCCCCGACTGCCGGGCGGCAAGATCGACCGGGCCACCCTGCCCGACACGAACCACCTGGTGCCGTCCGGCCCCGCCACTCGCATCTCTGCCTCAGCTGCCTCATCTACCGGTACCGGGCCCGACCCGACCGAGGTGCGACTGACCCGGATCTTCGCCCGGGCCCTCGGGCTGAGCGCGGACGCGGTGACGGCCGACGCCGACTTCTTCGATCTGGGCGGCGACTCGCTGCGGACGGTGCTCGACATCGAGAGCCAGTTCGCGGTCGACCTGCCGGTGTCGGTGCTGATCGAGGCGCCCACGATCGCCGCCCTCGCCCCCCTCGTGCGGGCCGGTACCGCCGGTGACCCGTGGAGTTGCGTGCTGCCGGTGCAGATCGACGGCGACCGCCCTCCGCTGTTCGTCGTCCACGACGGCGTCGGCAGCGTGATGGGCGCCCGGCCACTGGCCGACCAACTGGGATCCAACCAGCCGGTGTACGCCATCCGCCAACGCGAGCTCTCGGGTGTCGTCGATCCGGGCGAGACCATCGAGGCCGTCGTCGAGGGGTACGTGACCGAGATCCGCCGGGTGGTGCCGCACGGGCCCTACCTGATCTTCGGGCACTCGTTCGGCGGGTCATCGGCTACGAGATCGCTCGCCAACTGCAACGCGTCGGCCTGACCGTCGCCCTACTGGCGCTGGGCGACAGCAGTCCTCCCGGCCCCAGCGGCCTGCCGCGTGACGGGTACCACCCAACGCCCGTGACCGATCTCGTCAACCGACGGCGCGCCGAGGTGCGAGACGATCCCGCGCTCGTCAAGATCAAGGCCGGCGTGGTCGGCGTCGGGCGCTTGGTCAGCGGGCGGATCGGCCGGGTCATCCGCCATCGCCGCGTGGCACGCGAGCAACGGCGGGTAGCCCATCTGCTGGCCGTCGGGCGCCCGGTCCCACCCGAAGCTGCGCCCGGCCCTGGCGGCTCGCCGCAACCGCCAGCTGCGCACCGGCTACCAGGGTGGCGACTACGCCGGTGATGTCCTGCTGCTGCGCGAGATCGGCAGCCCGCTCCGCCTGCTCGAGGGGTGGCAACGGTTGGTGCAGGGTCAGATCACGACCGTGTCGATTCCGGCCGGGCACCAGAGTCTGCTGAAGGAGCCGGGCATCGGACCAGTCGCCGACGCGCTACGGGAGGCGATCGATCGCGCAACCGATGCGGTCGATCAGCGGCACTCGACCAGCGACCGGGACGTCAGGTCACCGTAGAGGCGGCGCAGCCGGGCACCAGTGGTGGACCAGGTATACCGACCGGCACGGGTGGCCGCCACCGCGCCCATGGCCTCGGCGGTGGCCGGGTCATCAAGCACCCGCGCCAGGGCATCGGCGAACGCCGCCGGATCACGACTGTCGACCAACAGCCCGGTGCCACCGTGCTCGACCAGTGTGCTCAGCCCACCGACGTCGGCCGCTACGACTGGCGTACCGCAGGCCGCCGCCTCGAGCGCGACCAAGCCGAACGACTCCGATCGGCTGGGCACCAGACACACATCGGCCGCTCGGTA
>JAYUBX010000409.1:0-2647 GCA_043740665.1 Candidatus Neomicrothrix sp. | reverse complement strand
ACCGACGGAAGTATTCGGTCTACATCGACCGACACCAGCGACGGCATGGGTGTACCCGACCGGTTCGCCGGCACGGCGCGTCGGCGCTTCTCTCCGTTGATGCTCGCCGTGGTCCTGCTGTCAATCGTGCTGCACCTGTGGCGGCTCGGCCTGCGCCCCCTCGCCCATGACGAAGCGATCGACGCCAACTTCGCATGGCAGGCACGCGCCGGCGCGGTGATGCGCTACGACCCGGTGTACCACGGGCCGTTGCGCTTCTACCTCGAGGGCTTCGTGCTGAGGTTGTTCGGCACCACGCCAGGATGGACACGGCTCGTCGCTGCATTGGCGGGCATCGCCGCGACCTTCGTCATCGCCTGCTCGGTACGAGTGCTCGGACGAATCGGTGCGCCGGCTGCGGCACTCGTCTTCGCGATCAGTCCGACCGTGCTGACGGTCACACGCACCGGCCGCGAGGACTCGCTCGTCGTGCTGGTGTCATTGGCGCTGTTGCTGGTGCTGGCGCAGGCGCTCGTCGAACCTCGCGCTCGACACATCGTCGCTGCCGGCGCGCTATTGGCCACCAGTTTCGCGCTGAAAGAGACGACGTTCCTGTTCGGTCTCGCTGCGATGTGCTTCATCGTCGGGATGCTCGTGCGCGCTGCACTCGCTTCGAACAGCGAGAGCCGGCGCGCCCTGACGCGCCTGACTGCGCTCGGTCGACAGCCATGGATGTGGTCGGCAATACTCTTCGTCCTCGTGTTCATGTTCGCATTCACGTCAGCGTTCCGATACGCAGACGGGTTCAGGTCGGGTCTCCTCGACGGCGTTCGCTACTGGTGGAGTCAGCACGATGTGCGTCGTGGCAGCCAACGATGGTTCTTCTACAGCACGATCTACGTTGCGTACGAATGGCTCCTGCTCGGCCTCGCCACGGTCGGTCTGTACGTCATCGTCCGCCGCCGCTCACTGGTCGGGGCGTGGTTCGCGACGATGGCCCTCGTCCAGTTTGCTCTCTACTCGTGGGCCGGAGAGAAGTTCGCCTGGCTCGCGGTGCACCCGCTCGTTCCAGCCGTGCTGATTGGAGGCATCGGCACCCAGGCGATCGGCGAACGGTACACAGGCACCGCTCGGCGACAACTGATCGGTGCGACATTCGGTCTGTTCACGGTCGGCACCGTATTCATCGGCGTGCGGCCGGCTATCACCGACGGCGCCGACCCCCGCGAATTGCTGGTGACGGTGCAGACATCCACCGATGTGCCGACCATCGCCGATCGGCTGGCCGCTGGTCAGCGCAACGGCACGATCGAGACGATCCTCGTCGATGAACGCGACGGCGGCTCGTGGCCATGGGCCTGGTACCTGCACAGCCTGCACGGCGTCGCCTACGTGACGGCCGATTCGACAGCGTTGCCGACGGGTTACGACGCGATGATCGTCAGCGCGGCCGAGGGCCCTGTGACGGTACCGGCCGGCTACACGATCGAACGGTTCGCGCTCCGTCGCTGGTGGCTACCAGACTATGACCACGTGGGAGTCGGTGACATTGCCCGCTGGTTCGCGACCCGTGAGACATGGAACCCCACGGCCAGCTCGGATCAGTACCTGCTCATCCGGACGACGCCAGCCGGCTGACACACGCAGCATCGACGCTCGCCACCCACAGAGCATCAGCGACACCGCCGGACGGGCTGGTGAACTGCACCTCGAGGCACGTCGAGTGTCGCAGTGCCGTCGCGCTCGCAGGGGTGGACAGGAGCTGTTCCTGCGTGCCGAACACGACGTAGTCGATCGAGTAGGTGGCAAGCACTCGCGCCACCTCGCTCGGCGAGACGGTCTGGTACAGGGTGGCCATGTCGGCTTGACGGGTTGTGATCGACGCTGCATAGATGCGCCGCTGCTGAGACTCGTGGTAGGGCCAGCCGATTGGAGTCGGTAGACCCGTCGCGACCGAGAACTGGCTCGACCAGTGATAGTCGACTCCGGGCGCCTCAGCAAGTGGGCGCACCCCGACGACGTTCGCACGAAGCCAGTCGATCAACGGCGTATCGTCGCGGATGTCGAACGGTCCGGCTCCGTAGTCCATCGCCACGATCGCGTTCCGGTAGGACTCGCCGTTCAATGACAAGCCGTCGGTACTCAGGCGGTCGTCGAGCCGCGTGGGTGTCGCGCTGACCCAGAACGTGATGCCGAGAACCACTGCGACCGCGGCCAGCCCCACTGCGAGATGGCGGCGCCAATTCGTCCGATGGCGACGGCGCATCTCCTCGGCCAAGACGACTGCCGAGCCGACTGCGAGGAGGATCCACGACTCGTACCAAAACTTGAAAACCGTGTTCATCCGGCCCGCGTCGTTGGCGACACTCCACACCTCGACGCCGGCCTGCACCGACCAGCCGGCGCCGAGCACCAACGGACCGAGCGGGCTTCTCGAGCTCGCCGAGGAGAGCCACGTCGCCAAGGCGAGGACGAAGCAAGCCATGGCCAGCACAGCGCTGGCGATCATCACCGTCGAATGTGGGCGCAGGGCGAACCAGCCGAGGACGATGAACATCGCACCGGCCACTCCGACGTGTGCGGTCGTGAAGCGCTTCCAGACGTTGGTCGACCGCGGCAGCGCTGTCGCCGAGCGGATCAGCAGCACCACGATGGAGATGACTGCGAA
>JAYUBX010000408.1:0-7870 GCA_043740665.1 Candidatus Neomicrothrix sp. | reverse complement strand
GAGATCGTGCCGTCGCTCTCGTTTCTCGACCTGGCGTGGGTTCGGCTCGGCATCGACCCGATCGCTCGGGCGGTGCGCGTCGTCGACGGTCAGCGGTTCGAGATCGACGCCGCCGGTCAGCGGGGCCCGTTACTGGTGGCCCAGTGCGACTCGGCGACCGTGTTGTCCGACGTGAAGCTGGCCCTCGACGCCGGAATCGACACGTGTCTGGCACCCGATGCGGTCGTGGTGGTGTTGCAGCGCTTGGGTCTGCCCGACGAGGCCGTCTTCGAGGTGCCCTGGGTCGAGCTCGACCGGGTCGAGCCCGATCACCTCACGTCGCTGTACGTGCCCGATCTGGTGGCACCGGTGGCCAGCGAGGTGCAGGCGTTCATCGAGCTGGTCGCCACGTTGCGGGCCGAATGTCCGTGGGATCGCGAGCAGACGCACGAGTCGCTGCGGCGCCATCTGCTCGAGGAGAGCTACGAGGTACTCGAAGCGATCGATCACCTCGATGTCGAGGCCCGCGAAGGCTACGAGCACCTCGAGGAGGAGCTGGGTGACCTGCTCTTCCAGATCGTGCTCCACGCCACCCTCGCCACCGAGGCCGGCCAGTTCACCCTGGCCGACGTGGCCCGCACGGTGAACGACAAGCTCCGGCTGCGCCACCCCCACGTGTTCGGCGATGTCGAGGTGACCGGCACCGACGACGTGGTCGCCAACTGGGAGCAGATCAAGAAGGTCGAGAAGGGCCGTGACAGCGTCTTCGATGGCATCCCTGATGCCCTGCCGGCACTGCTCTACGCCCTGAAGGTGCAGAAGAAGGCGGCCATCCTCGCCCTCGATGACCCGTCGTTGCCGACGGCTGTCGGCGCCGACAGCGACGCCGATCTCGGCATCGCCCTGTTCAACCTGGTCGATCGGGCCCGCCAGGCGGGCATCGACCCCGAGGACGCGCTGCGAGCCACGACCCGCAGTTACCGCGACACCATGAGGGCCCGCGAGACCGACGGCTGACCGTCAGCGTGCGTCAGGTCGAGGGGGTGTGGGCGGCCTTGGCGGCCATCCAGTCCTTGACCATGGGGGCGAAGCTCGCCGGGTTGTAGACGTCTTCCTCGGACGAGAAGCGGCCGTCGCCGGCGTACTTGAGGATGGTGATGTTCGAGGCCTCGTAGATCCGGCCGTCGCCCGGGTCGTCGAAGCGGTTCTCGATCTCGCAGATCCACCAGCCCCGTTCTTCATCGCACACGCACCAGTTGTGCGGGAACTCGGTCATCTCGGTCATGGGCCACTCGCCCATGGTCTTGGCGATCCATTCGGTGATCTCGGCCCGACCGTGGAACTTGCCGTAGAGGTGCTCGTGGTACTCGGCGTCCTCGGTGAAGCGGTCGGCCCAGATGGACCAGTCACCGGTACGCCCGGCCTCGGCCGCGGCCTCGATGAAGGCGTCGTGGGCCTCTTGCAGCTCGGCTTTGGTCCAGGTCCCCATGGTGTTTCCCCCTGCGCTGATCGTTGATCGTCGGATGATGCTTGGCGGGTGTGCGACCGGCGCCCTCAGTCGAGGACGGACGCGGCCACCAGGTCTTCGAGTCGGCGGCTGTCGCCCCACGTGTTCTGCAGCTGCTTGGCCCGCCGGAAGTACAGCTGGATGTCGTACTCGAGGGTGAAGCCCACGCCACCGAAGATCTGCTGGGCCATGGCGGTGACGTCCCGGAAGGTCTGGCACGCGAACAGCTTGGCCATGGGGGCCAGCTGGTCGACCGGCCGGCTGTCCGATCGGGCCCACGCGGCCTGGTGCACCAGCAGCCGCGCGCCATCGACCGCGGTCTTGGCGTTGGCCATGTCGTGGGCCAGGGCCTGGAAGGCGCCGAGCGGCTTGTCGAACTGCTCGCGGTCCTTGGCGTACTGCACCGTGATATCGAGGGCGAACTGGGCGCCGCCGACGGCCTGGGCCGCCAGCAGGATCAGGGCATCGTCCATGACGCCGCTCCAGGTCGCCCAGCCCGACCCGGCCGGGCCGATCCGGTCGGCGGCCGCAACGGGTGTCCCCCGAAAGGTGACCGCGTACTGCGTGTCCGAGGCGATGGTGAGCTGCTGCTCGAGAGCCAGGTCGCCGGCCGCGGGGTCGACCAGGAACAGCTCGACGCCGTCGGCGGTTCGGGCCAGCACCACCAGACGGTCGGCCGACGAGGCGAACGGCACATGCCACTTGACGCCGTCGAGCACGAAGCCGGTGCCGTCGGCTAATGGCGTGGCTGTGAGCTGCACGCCCTCGGGACCGAAGCCGTTGCCGGGCTCCATCCACGCGGGGACGAGGATGGCGTCGCCCTTGGCGATGCGGGGCAGCCAGGTCTGCTTCTGGTCGTCGGATCCCGCGGCCATCAGCAACCCGGCGCTCACCACGGCGCTGGCGAAGTGGGGTGACGGTGCCAGCGAACGGCCGAACTCCTCGTAGACGATGGCCGCCTCGAGGGTGGTCATCTGCGAGCCGCCGTACGACGTCGGCAGGGTCAGCCCGATCAGGTCGAGGGCGGCGAGCTGCTGCCAGAAGGCGTCGGGGTAGCCCGTCGGGTCGTCCTCCATCGCTCGGATCACCTCGAATGGGGCGAAGTCGGCACAGACCCCGCGGACCATGTCTCGCAGCATGTCCTGTTCTTCACTGAAATCCAGATCCATCGAGGGCTCCTGTGGTCGTGCGGGCTAGGGGTTCCACTGGTCGCCGCGGCGGCGCCAGGGATGGTCGTTGTGGTCGGTGGGCAGAGCCACCCGAACGGTGCAGTCGGTCTTCAGCTCGCCGTCGACGGCGAGCGACACGAGCAGTTGGGCCCAGCCACAGCCGGCCTCGTCGGTGCTGACGCGCTCGACGGTGGCGTCGAGGGTCATGGTGTCGCCAGGAAAGACCGAGCCCTTCATGCGGAACTTCATGCGACCCAGCCGGCCCTGGGGACCGGTCCAGTCGGTCACGTAGCGCTCGAACCAGGCGGCCTGGTTCGGCGTGTTCATGAAGATGTCCTGGGTGCCGTTGCGGTTGACCGCGAAATCGTGGTCGTGGTGCATCGGCCGCCAGTCGCGAGCCGCCAGCGCGCCGAGCACGATGGTCGTCGCCGTCACGTCATAGCTCAGGGTCGGCAACCGATCGCCGGGGCTGACCTGGTCGAGCAGCAGCACCGTGGTCGTGGTGTCGGTCATGACGTGGCCTCCCGAACGGCTTCGGCTCGGCGGTAGCCAAAGCCGGTGTAGCTCTCGACGCCCACCAGCTGATCGTTCTGGTTGTGGTACTCGACGTCGATCACCCAGAACCGGCCGCTCCCGAGCTTGGTGGTCTTGGGCCCGCTCACCGACCGCAGGATCTGATGGGTGCGCAGCAGGTCACCGGGGCGCACGGGATCGTAGAAGACGATGGTGTTGTCCGACATCACGGCCTCGGGCAGGCCGAAGCGTTCCTTCAGGTCGAAGTGCACCTGCAGGGGGAGGGCCTGCTCGGTGCGACCGGGGGCCCAGTTGTGGGGCCGGAACCAGACCGAGAGCATGGTCGGCGGGGCGATGGGACCGTCGGTGATGGTGGCCGCCGTGGCCGGGTCCCAGAACAGAGGGCTGGAGTTCTCGACCGACGAGCAACTGGTGAAGATGTAGCCCTGCTCGACCGGGAAGTCGCCGGCGATCTCGTACTGGATGGTGCCGATCAGCGCGGCCACGTCATCGGGCAACTCGGCTTGATCGTGTGCGTCGGTGGTGGTCATGCAACGACGCCTCCTTCCCGCAGGGCGGTGATCTCGTCGGCGGTGAGCCCGGCCGTGGCGAGGATCTCGTCGGTGTCGGTGATGGCGCCGTCGCGCACCCGGAACTGGTGGCGCGTGGTGTCGGTGCCGGCCAGCACGGTGCCGAGCTGGCGGAACGGGCCCTTGGTGTCGTGGGTGGCCTCGGCGATCAGTCCACGGGCGACGATGTGGGGGTCGTCGACCAACTCGGGCACCGAATAGACGGGCCCGACGCACGTGTCGGCGGGGGCCAGTTCAGCCACCCAGTCGTCACGGGTCCGTCGAGCGAACGCGGTACGGAAGGCCGCCCGGATCTGGTCCTGCACGTCGTCGTCGAGCTGGTGGTCGGCCCACGGGTCGCAGTCGAGCAGCCGGCACAGGTTGCGATAGAAGGCCGGTTCGATGGCACCGACGGCGACCCACTTGCCGTCGGCGCACTGGTAGGTGTCGTAGCAGGCGTAGCGCCCGGTGAGGATGTAGTGCCCCGGTCCCGGCACCGCACCGGTGGCCAGGTACTCGTCGATGTAGAGAGCCATCAGGACCAGCACACCGTCGGCGATCGACACGTCGAGGAACGATCCCTCGCCGGTCGAAGCCCGGCGTACCAACGCCGCCATGATGGCCATGGCGGCCTGCATGCCCCCGCCGGCGGCGTCGGCCACGGTCGCGCCCGGCAGCGGTGGCTTGTTGCCAGGGGCCCGCTCGCTGCAGTCGAGATAGCCGCCGAGGCCGAGGTAGTTGATGTCGTGGCCGGCCCACTGCGATGCCGGGCCGGTCTGGCCGTACCCGCTGGTCGAGCAATAGACGATATCGGGGTTCACGGCGACGACATCGTCGTAGCCGATGCCCAGCCGGGCCACCACGCCGGGCCGGAAGCTCTCGAGCACCACGTCGGCGGTGGCGGCCAGCCGCAGGAAGGCGGCCTTGCCGTCGGGTGCCTTCAGATCGATCTGCATCCGTTGCATGTCTCGCTGTCCGCTGTACGCGTAGAAGGGCGGCTCGATCTGCACGCCCCCGGCACGCGGCACCGCGCCGATCTTCACGACGGTCGCGCCATAGTCGCTCAGCATGCGTGACGCGCGTGCGGCGGGCCCGACCGTGGCGAAGTCGAGCACCGTGATGCCGGCGAGGGCAGGAGCGATCATGGAGTGGTCATCGAGTCGTCAGCATGAGGATCAGGCGCGGGTGGCGGTGTGCTCAGAAGTTCTTGGGCAGGCCGAGGCCCCGCCGGGCGATGATGTTGCGCTGGATCTCGGATGAGCCGCCGCCGATCGTGTCGATGACGGTGTAGCGATAGGTCGATTCGGACCGGCCCTTCATCGGCGCCGCCTCGGTGTGGACTCGCAGTTGACCTCCGGGCCCGGCGATGTCCATGGCTGCGTTGGCCAGTCGCACCGAGAACTCGGTGGCGAAGAGCTTGTACTCCGACGATTCGACCGTGGGCGGCGGAGCCGGGGTGCCGGTTTCTCGGGTCAGCTTCTCGCCCTTGACCGACTCGGCCACGACCTTCAGGCCCATGACCCGGGCCACGGCCGCGTCGGTGTGCAGGCGAGCCAGTTGGCCCCGCACGTGGGGGTCATCCTTCAGTGGCTTACCGTCGCGCGTCGCCGTGCGGACGTAGTCGGTCAGCAGGTCGAGACGCTGCTTGATGGGTGAGAAGGTGAACATGGTGAAGCGCTCGATGTCGAGCGCCTGACTGATGTACTGGAACCCCGAGTTGACCTGCCCGACGACGTACTCGTCGGGCACGAACACGTTGTCGATGAACACCTCGTTGGTGCGCTCGTCGCCCATCGTCCAGATGCTGCGGATCTCGATGTTGGGATGGTCGAGCGGCACCAGCATCAAGGTGATGCCCCGGTGCTTCTGGTTCGGGTCGGTGCGCGTACCGAGCCAGTACCACTCGGCGAAGTGGGCCGACGTGGTCCACGTCTTCTGGCCGTTGAGCAGCCACCCGGTCTGGCCGTCCTGGGTGTGGGGCTCGGCCTTGAGCTTCATCGACGCCGCATCGGACCCCGCGTTGGGCTCGCTGTAACCGACGGCGAACTCGACGTCGTTCTCGAGGATCATGGGCAGGAACTTCTCCTTCAGGAAGTCGCTGCCGTGGGCGATCAGGGTCTTGCCGATGATGCCGACGCCCTTGCCGATCTGGGGGCCGCCCCGGCCGGCCAGGTTCTCGTTGAGCAGGTACTCGTAGACACCGTCCGACTCCTGCCCGCCGTATTCTTTCGGCCACGTCATGCCCAGCCAGCCCTTGTGGCCCAGGATCTTCATGAAGGCTCGGCGCTTGGGCGTATCGACGATCTGGGCCATGTTCTCGCGGGTCACGTCGAAGACGTCGGGATCATCGTGCTCATCGAGGAAGATCTCGACGTCGGCGAGGAAGTCCAACTGCTCGGGAGAGAACTCGAAATCCATGGGTGACTCCTTGGCGAGGGCGCGGTGTTGCTGGTTCAACACGTTTCTGACGAGGCGTCAGAAAGTCTAGACGGTCCAGCCTGGCCGGGTCGGCCTGAGTACCGCGACCCCGCGACTCCGCGAGATCTTGTGGTCGTTCTCAGGTAACTCTCAGGTTCGTCGACGAACCTGACGAACAAGCAGTCTGGGTTCGCCATCAAGAAGGATTGACGTCATGAACAAGAAGCTTGCCGCCGCCGCCGCCGCAGTGGTCGTCGTGGTCGGCGGTGGCGTGGCCGCCTCGCTGACCGTCGCCGGAGCCCAGACGGGCACGACGACGTCGTCGACGGTCAATCCGCAACCGGACCGACGCGACCGCGGCGCAGCCGAGAAATCCGCGCTCGACCCGTTGGTCACCGACGGCACCCTCACCCAGGATCAAGAGGACAAGGTGATCGCGGCCCTGAAGACCGCCGACCCGAAGGGCACCGGCGGCAGGGATGAGATGGATGAGATGGGCTTCGACGCCGGCGCCGGGAGCGACGACGTGGCCCACGCGCTCGGCATCACGACCGATCAGTTGAAGGCCGACCTCAAGGGAGGCCAGTCCATCGCCGCCATCGCCACCGCGCAGCACGTCGATGTCGCCACGGTGATCCAGGTCATCACCGACCAGGCCAACACCAAGATCGATGCCGCCGTGCAGGCCGGCAAGCTGACCCAGGCCGAGGGCGACAAGATCAAGGCCGACGAAACCCAGATGGTCACCGATCTGGTCAACGGCAAGATGCCCTCCGGCGGGCACGGGCACGGGCACGGGCACGGGCACGGCGGCCCCGACCACGGCCATGACGACGCGCCGCCTGCCGCCGACTCGACCACGACCACCCCGAGCCTGCCGAGCAGCTGACCAGCCGACTCGCCGGCTAGGACCAGCCCCACGCGAGGTTGCGTAGATCCAGGTCGGAATCCGACCTGGATCTACGCAAGAACTGGATGCGCACGCGAGAAGTGACCGTGCGGTGCGACTCGCTCGGTCAGGTGATGACGCCGTCAGCTCGCAGGGTGGCGAGCTGGTCGGCGTCGAGGCCCAGCTCGTCGGTCAGCAGCTCGTTCGAGTGCTCGCCGACCCAGGGCATGCGGGTCTCGGGGCCCTCGGCCATCCGGGAGAGCTTCACGGGATTGCCGGGCACCAGCAAGGGTTCGGTCACGCCGTCGGTGCGGGGCACCTCGATCAGCATGTGCCGGTTGGCGACATGCGGGTCAGCGATCACGTCGGCGGCGCTGTTGCTGGGCCCGGCCACGATGCCGACGGCCGTCAGCTCCTGCGCGGCGGCCAACTTGGTGCGGGTCGACAGCCAGGCCTCGATGGCCGGACGAATGACGGCGTCGAGATGGGGCAGCCAGCCCTCGCGGTCGGCGAAGCGAGGATCGTCGACCCATTCCGGGTGCCCGATGACCTCGGCCAGTTTGGCGAACTGCGCGTCGCGGACGATCTGCATGACGACATAGCCGTCGGCCGCCTTGAAGCCCTCGCAGATGATGGGCACCTGCTTGTCGGGCCGCACGCCCATCGACCAGAAGTTGGTCACGATGTCGGTCATCGACACCATGGCGTCGTACATGGCGATGTCGATGTATTGGCCCAGGCCCGTGTGGTCACGGTGCCGAAGGGCGGCGAGCACGCCGATCACGGCGAACAACCCGGAGCTGATGTCGCCCAGCGCGCCGACCGG
>JAYUBX010000407.1:0-2509 GCA_043740665.1 Candidatus Neomicrothrix sp. | reverse complement strand
GGCGGCGGGCGGTGGGCCGAAGACGCTGGCCCACAGTGACCGGACGATGTCGTCGGCCTGGTACTCGCCACCCTCGAACACCCGCAGCCGGCCGCTCAGTGCCGCTAGGGCGGCGTCGAGACCGGTCGCGTAGTCGGCGACCGTCGTGGTACGCAGGGTCGCCAACTCACCGGCCAACAGCACCAGATCGATGGCGCCGCGCACCGACGAGCCGATGCGTACCCCGGGATGGTGGCGGCTCGACCGCACGACCTCGACCACCTTGGTGACGAACTCGATGTCGGCGCCGGGCACCTCGCGCTGGACGATGCGCACCTCGGTCGCCGCGTCCTGATACCCCATGGTGATGCGACACATGCGGTCGTAGATGGCGGCCGAGATGCGAGCAGTGCCGACCGAGTCGAACGGGTTCATGGCGGCCACCAGACGGAACCCCTCGGCCGCCCCCACCCGTCCCAGCCGCGGAACGTGCAGCTCGCCTTCGGACATCACCGTGATGAGCAGGTTGAGCGTCTCTTCGGGGACCCGGTTGATCTCCTCGACGTAGAGCAGGGCGCCGTCGCGCAACGCGGTGATGAGCGGACCGTCGATGAACGCATCCGGCCGGTACCCGTCAGCCAGCACCTGGGCCGGGTCGAAGGTGCCGACGAACCGCGAAGGGGTGAGCTCGGCGTTGCCCTCGACGAAGACGAACTCGGCGCCGGTGGCGTCGGCCAACGACCGCAGCACGGTCGACTTGCCGGTGCCGGGAGGACCTTCGAGCAGCATGTGGCGGTCGGCCGCCAGCGCCGCCACCAACAGCTCGAGCTCACGGCGCCGGCCGACCACCTCGGTGTCGAGACGGTCGACCAGAGCGCGATCGACCTTCATGAATCCGACCTTCTTTGATCAGTCGCGGATCAGTAGAGGATGACGCCGCGGATGTTCTTGCCGTCGCGCATGTCCTGGTAGCCCTGGTTGATGTCGCTGAGCTCGTAGGTGTTGGTGATGAGCTCGTCGAGCTTGAGCTGACCGCTCTGGTAGAGGCCCAGCAGGCGGGGCACGTCGAAGCGGGGGTTGGCCGAACCGAAGATCGTGCCCACCAACTGCTTCTGCTGCATGGCCAGGTCGAACAGGTTGAGTTGCACGTCGTTAGCGCTCATCGCCGCGACCGACGTGACCACGGCGCGGCCGCCCTTGGCGACGAGGCTCATCATCGGCGCCACCATGGCACCGTCGGCGACGCCCGTGGTCATGATGACCTTCTCGGCGTTGCGGCCCCAGGTCAGCTCGCCCAGCAGGGCCGAGGCTTCCTCGATCGAGGCCACCGCGTGGGTCGCCCCGAAGATCTGTGACTGCTCACGCTTGAACTCGACCGGGTCGACGGCGATGACGTAGCGGGCCCCGGCCAGCGACGCACCCTGCACCGCGTTCATGCCCACGCCGCCGCAACCGATGACGACCACGGTCTCACCCGGCTTGACCTCGGCCGCATAGGTGGCCGATCCCCAACCGGTGGTGACACCACAACCGACGAGGGCGGCCTTGTCGAGGGGGATGTCGGGGGCGATCTTGATGACCGACGCCTTGTTCATGACGCTGTACTCGGCGAAGGTGCCCAGGCAGCACATGGTGGCGATGTCGTTGCCTTCGTGATCGTGATGGCGGGCGGTGCCGTCCTGCTGGCGGCCCGACAACAGGGTGGCACCGAGGTCACACAGGTTCTGATGGCCGGTCGAGCACGACGGGCACACGCCGCACGACGGTACGAACGAGGTAACGATATGATCGCCCACCTCGAGGCCCTGCACGTTGGGTCCGATCTCGACGATCTCGCCGGCACCCTCGTGGCCAGCCACGATCGGGAACTGCTGCCAGCCCATCATGGCGGTGATCTCGGGGTCGAGCACCATGTCACCGGTGACGAGGTGCTCGTCGCTGTGACACATGCCGCTGGCGGCGAACTTCACCAGGACTTCGCCGTCCTTGGGGGCGTCCAGCTCGATGTCTTCGACCTGGTACTCGGTGTGCGGCGCGTACAGAACGGCGGCCTTGGTCTTCATCGTTCCCCCTGCTGGTCGACGCGCGGATCGCGCGGCTGGTCGAATTGGCCGACGGTCGTGGCGCCTTCGGCCCGGTCACCTTATCCGCCCGCGATCGGCGAGCAATCAGCAGCCGGTCACCGTCAGGTTGCGGTCATGCCTCCGTCGACCGGCAGCACGGCACCGGTCACCGCCGACGCGTCGGGCGAGCAGAGCCAGGCGATGGCGGCGGCGATCTCGTCCGGTTCGAGCAACCGACCGATGGGCTGGTGGACGACGAACTCGTCGACCGAGGCAAGGTCGTAGATCGCCGCGCTGGCGTCGAGCATCCGCGTGCGGGTCGAACCGGGGGCGACCGCATTGGCGGTGATGCCTTGGGGGCCGAGCTCGGCGGCCAGAGCTCGGATCAGACCAGCGACACCGGCCTTGGCCGCGGTGTAGGCCCCCAGCCGGGGCAGCCCGTCGACCGAGGCCGCCGACGCCACCGC
>JAYUBX010000406.1:0-3757 GCA_043740665.1 Candidatus Neomicrothrix sp. | reverse complement strand
CGATACTGGCGCACCAACACCACGTGGTCGTCGACGACTGGCACCACCGAGACGGCTCCCGGGTGGTGCACCAGATCACGATCGAAGGTGGCGCCACCGGGACCCTCGAAGTGGCCGACCCCCAGCGAGATGACGTGGCCTTCGTAGAGGGTGCGCTCGCTGGTCTGGCGAAACAGCGGTGCCGGCGACGGCCCGTCGGTCACGGGGTCAGCCGGCCGAAGCCGACTCACGATCGAGTTGGATCAGGTGTGGGTTGCGGCCCTCGGCCCGAGCCAGGGCGGCACCGATGAACTCGCGGAACAGCGGGGCCGGACGATCGGGGCGGCTCTTGAACTCGGGGTGAGCCTGGGTGCCGACCCAGAACGGATGGCTCTCGAGCTCGATGAACTCGACCAGGCGACCGTCGGGCGACGATCCCGAGCACACGAAACCGGTGCCGTCGAACTTGCTGCGGAACCGTGGGTTGAACTCGTAGCGATGGCGATGTCGCTCGGACACCACCTCACGGCCATAGATGCCGGCCACCTGCGAGCCGGGCAGCAGTTCGGCCACGTAGGCACCGAGGCGCATGGTGCCGCCCATGTCGGTGACATCGCGCTGGGCATCCATCAGGTCGATCACCGGGAACGAGGTCTGCGGATCGAACTCGCTCGAGTTGGCGCCGGCCATGCCCAGCACATTGCGGGCGAAGTCGACGGTCATCACGTGCATGCCCAGGCAGATGCCGAGGCACGGCACATCGTTTTCTCGGGAGTAGGTCGCCGCCGCGATCTTGCCCTCGATGCCGCGCTCTCCGAACCCACCGGGGATCACGATGCCGTCGAGGTCACGCAGCCGACCCTCGGCCAGCAGCCCCTCGACGTCCTCGGCCTGGATCAGGTCGATCTCGACCTTGGCCCCATGGTGGAACCCGGCGTGCTTGAGCGACTCGATCACCGACAGGTAAGCGTCGGGCAGGCTCACGTACTTGCCGATCACGCCGACCCGCACCGGAGCATCGGCAGTCTCGATGTGTTCGACCAGCACCTCCCATTCGGACAGATCGATCGGGCGATCGTTCCACCCGAGCAGGTCGCAGACGTAGGTGTCGAGACCTTCTTCGTGCAGCACCAAGGGGATCTCGTAGAGGTTGCGGGCGTCGGCCGCGTTGACCACGGCGCTGACCGGCACGTCGCACAGGTTGGAGATCTTGCGCTTGAGCTGCGGCGAGATGGCGGCCTCGCTGCGACAGATGATGGCGTCGGGCTGGATGCCCCGGCTGCGCAGCTCGGTCACCGAGTGCTGGGTGGGCTTGGTCTTCTGCTCGCCGGCCGGGCCGATGAACGGCACCAGGGTGACGTGGATGTAGCAGACGTTGTCGCGTCCGACGTCCAGCCGGAACTGCCGGATCGCCTCGAGGAACGGCAAGATCTCGATGTCGCCCACGGTGCCACCGACCTCGGTGATCACCACGTCGACGTCGTCGCCGGCCAGGCGGGTGATGCGGCGCTTGATCTCGTCGGTGATGTGCGGGATCACCTGGACGGTCTTGCCCAGATAGTCGCCACGGCGCTCGGCGGCCAGCACAGCCGAGTAGATCGAGCCGGTCGTGGCGTTCGAGTCCTGGGTCAGCGGCTCGTCGATGAAGCGCTCATAGTGACCGAGATCGAGGTCGGTCTCGCCGCCGTCGTCGGTCACGAACACCTCACCGTGTTCGAACGGGTTCATGGTGCCCGGATCGACGTTGATGTAGGGGTCGAGCTTCTGCATGGTGACCCGCAGGCCCCGGGCTTTCAGCAGCCGTCCCAGCGATGAGGCCGAGAGGCCCTTGCCGAGGGAGCTGGCCACACCTCCGGTCACGAAGATGTGCTTGGTCACTACTGGTCCTCCTGGGCCGCCGGAACACGACGGAAACTCACCGTAGCGCGGCCTGCCGATGCCGCGGTGCACCGGCCGCGATCGCCGCTACGGCACGAGAACGGCGCGACCGGTTTCCAACCGGGTGTCAGCGAGGGCGCCGCCGGGCCGACTCGTCGAGCAGCTCGGTGGCGTGGCGCTGGGCCGTTTCGCTGTCGGGTGAACCCGACAGCATCCGGGCGATCTCGACCACCCGTGCCGGCTCGTCGAGCACGGCCACCGTGGTCACCGTGTGATCACCGTCGGTCTGCTTGCGCACCTCGATGTGGGCATCGGCGGCCGCCGCCACCTGGGCCAGATGGGTCACGACCAGCACCTGATGATCGGCTCCCAGCGAGGCCAGCGCCCGACCGACCGCCGACGCCGCCGTGCCCCCGATGCCGGCATCGACTTCGTCGAACACCAAGGTGGGCGGCGCGTCGGACAACACCAGACGCAGGGCCAACATGCTGCGGGCCAGCTCGCCGCCCGACGCGGTGCGGGCCAGCGGCAACGGCGGGGCCCCGGGATTGGCGGCCAACAAAAAGGTCACGTCGTCGCCGGGGTCGGGGCCCACGTCGATCACCATGCGGGCCTTGGGCATGGCCAACTCGGCCAGGTGGGCTTCGGTCGCCGCCGCCAGGTCGGGAGCGACCGCACGCCGGGCCGCACCGACCACGGCCTCGGCCGCCGCCAGCGCGATCAGCGCCTCGTCGCGCTCGGCGTCGAGCGTGGCGGCCCGACGATCGCGGTCGTCGAGCTCGGCCAAGCGGGCCGCCGATTCGTCGCGGTAGGCCATGACCTCGTCGAGGGTCTCGCCGTACTTGCGGCGCAGCTCGTGCAGGAAACGTCGGCGGTCGCGCACCTCGGCCTGACGGTCGGGGTCCTGCTCGATGCCCTCGCCCACCGAGCGCACCTCGCTCGCCACATCGGTCAGCTCAGCCAGCACATCGCGCAGCCGCGACGCCAACGACTCGAACGGACGACGACCGTCGAGCGCCACCGCCGCGGCGGCCACCTCGGCGGCCGCCCCGTCGTCGAGGTCGAGGGCGGTCAGCGCCGCCTGCGCCGCCTGCTGATGGCCCGTGGCCTGACTGAGCTGGTCTTCTTCGTCCTCGAGTCGGTCGTCCTCGTCGCCGTCGACCAGACCGGCGGCCTGCAGTTCGGCGACCTGGAACCGCAACAGGTCGGCCTCACGGGCTCGCTCTCGCTCGTTGCCGCCCAGCTCAGCCAGTCGGGCATCGATCTCGGCCAGGGTCTTGCGGGCCACCAGCATCGGCTCGAGGTCGATTCCGGCGAAGCGATCGAGCGCGGCGCGCTGCACCGCGGTCGAAAGCAGCGATTGATGATCGTGCTGCCCGTGCAGATCGACCTGGCCCTGACCCAGCTCGGCCAGGGCGCCGGCGGTAGCGAGTCGTCCGTCGATGTAGGCCCGCGACCGTCCGTCGCGCGGCACCACCCGCCGCACCACGACCTCGCCGTCGCTCAGCACGAACCGTCCCTCGACCACGGCCTCGGTCGCCCCGTGGCGCACCATGGTGCCGTCGGAGCGGCCGCCGACCAGCAGTTCGATGGCTTCGACCACCAGCGTCTTGCCGGCTCCGGTCTCGCCCGTCACCGCGGTCATCCCCGACGTCAACACCAACGACAGCTCGTCGATGACCCCCAGGTCGCGAACCACCAGTTCGAGCAGCATCAGCCCGTCACCGGTCACTCAGGCCGAACTTGGCCTTCAGGGTGCGGTGGAAGTCCCGGGGGCCGAAGGTCACGAATCCGGCCACATGCGGCGAAGCGGTGCACTCGATGCCCTCACCGGGAAGCAACTCGACCACGATCCGTCCGTCGATTGCCAGGTTGGCCGGACGGTGCCCACTGACGGTGA
>JAYUBX010000405.1:0-4160 GCA_043740665.1 Candidatus Neomicrothrix sp. | reverse complement strand
TGTTCGACCGCAACCCGTTCGCCCGCATGGCCACCACCCAGGCACCGATCTTCCGTAACCCGCTCGCCACCGCCTACGGTTACGGGCTGCTCCTCGGACCGATGACGCTGCCGTGCACCGGGCCGCTCATCATCAGCGTGTTCGCCATCGGCAGCATCAGCGGCACCGCTGCGCTGGCCGACGGGCTCGTCTACTTCCTGGCCTTCGGCCTCGGGTTTGGCTGGCCCCTTGTCGTGCTCCCTTTCCTCGCCGCCCCCGTGCAACAGCGCTTCACCAGCTTCCTCACCCGACACCACCGCGCCATCGCCGTCGGCTCCGGCCTCCTCCTCATCGCGGTCGCCGTCGTCGGCCTCACCGCCGACATCCTCCCCAACTACAGCTGACGCCGCTCTCGGCGGCGCACCGACGACAAGGGTCTCCACGCCGTGCCGCGAGTGGGACGAAATCGCTGGCCCGCTGGATTCCTCTCACGATGCCGAACATCGCCGCACGCTCGATCTGACCACCGCAGCGAAGTAGTCGAAGCACCGGCGGATCCTCTCAGTACCTACCAAACCGCGACCAGGACGAACCCATGACCCGTAAGAACTACGACCTCGTCATCGTCGGTGCCGGGAGCGGCAACATGATCCCGAACGACGAACTGGCCGACTGGCAGATCGCCATCGTCGAGACCGACCGCTTCGGCGGCACCTGCCTCAACCGGGGGTGCATCCCGTCCAAGATGCTGGTGCACACCGCCGACATCGCGAACACCGTCCGCGACACGGCACGCTTCGGTATCGCCGCCGAGCTCAGCGCGGTCGACTGGCCCGCGGTGCGGGACCGGGTGTTCGGCCGCATCGACCCGATCCACGCCACCGCGGTCGACTATCGGCGCCGCTCGGGTGTCGACGTCTTCCTCGGCGAGGCCCGCTTCATCGAACCGCACGTCATCGCCGTCGACGGTGACGAACTGCACGGCGAACGGATCGTGCTGGCCGTCGGCTCTCGTCCCTACGTGCCTGACATCGCCGGCATCGAGTCCGTCCCCGTCCACACGTCGGACACGATCATGCGCCTCGACAGGCTCCCGACCTCGATGCTGGTCATCGGAGGCGGGTTCATCGCCGCGGAGATGAGCCACGTGTTCGGAGCCCTCGGCACCACGGTGACGATCGTCAACCGCGGGCACTCCTTGCTCAGCGAGCACGACCGGGACATCCGTGAGCGATTCACCCGCTCTTACCAGCACCGATTCGACGTAGTACTCGACAGTCACGTCGAACACCTCGAACGATCCGAGACCGGTATCCGGGCAACCGTGTCTGGCGACCACGGCACCAGCCGACAGATCGATGCCGAAGTGCTCCTGGTCGCCACCGGCCGCACCCCCAACAGCGACCGTCTCGGCGTCGCCGCCGCCGGCATCGACGTCGACGAACACGGCCACGTTCGTACCGACCGCACCTACCAGACCAACGTTCCCGGCGTCTGGGCCCTTGGCGACTTGGCCAACCACTTCCAGCTCAAGCACATGGCCAACGCCGAGACCCGCCTGGTTCGCCACAACCTCGTGAACCCGGCTGCCCCGAACCGGGCGGCGTTCGACGTCGTTCCCGCCGCGGTCTTCGCCGACCCGCAGGTCGCGACCGTCGGGGCGACCGAGGACCAGCTCCAGACCCAGGGCCGCCCCTACGTCTCTGCCGTGCGTGAGTACTCAGCCACCGCCTACGGATGGGCGCTGGAGGACACCACCAGCTTCGTCAAAGTCCTCGCCGACCCCGACACCCGCCTCCTGCTCGGCGCCCACATCCTCGGGCCCGACGCAGCCATCCTCATCCAGCCGCTCATCCAAGCGATGTGTCTCTCCAACACCGTCGACCAGCTCGCGTCCGGCGTGCTCTACATCCACCCCGCCCTCACCGAGGCCGTCGAACAGGCCCTCCTCGACCTGTAGTCGCCACGAGACCAGGAATGGGACCCGCCCGGCCCGGGTTTCCGACACACCCACCTACCTCCCCCAGACCTGGGGGACGACCCGGAAGGAACACCCATGACTCGAGCGACCTGGAACGGCGCTGTGATTGCCGAGAGCGACGACGACGACGACGACGACGTCGTCGTCGTCGTCGACGGCTTCAGCTACTTCCCACCCGACAGCGTCGCGGCCGGCGTGCTGGTGCCGAGCGCCCACACCAGCGTATGTAGTTGGAAGGGCAAGGCCAGCTACTTCACCTTGACCGTTGACGGCGTCGAGAACCGCGACGCGGCGTGGTGCTACTCCCAGCCCAAAGACGCGGCCGCAACCGTCGCGGGACGGATCGCGTTCTGGCGCGGCGTCGAGATCGAGGACGATGGAGACTCGGGCCGGGCGCGCCGCCCCGGCCTGCTCGAGCGCCTTCGCCGTCGCCCACCTTCGACGAGCGACCACCCCCACGAACATGACCACGACGGCACGGCCGAGAGCCCCGTGGTGAACCTCGACGACGCGACCTTCGAGACCGGCACCGAAGGGCACTGGACCGTCGTGGACTTCTGGGCGCCGTGGTGCGGGCCCTGCCGGGCATTCCATCCGATCTTCGACCAGGTCGCCCGCGAGACCACCGGCGTGACGTTCGCCCGGTGCGACGTCGACGCCAGCCCCGACACGGCCCGATCGCTCAACATCCTGAGCATCCCCAGCGTCGTACTCTTCGATCCCGACGGCAACGAGGTCGAACGACTGGTTGGGGTGCCGCCACGCAAGGACTTCGCCCGGCTCATCCAACGCGCTGCCGCCCCTGTCGCTGAGCTGCCGTAGCTATCGACCAGGCTCCGACCAGCTGCATCAGCGAATTGCCCGGCGGGCAATGATCCGACGAAGAGGAACGCCGAGGCCGTCGTGGCCCCAGTGCCGCGCCGCCCACCGCGCGGCGCGTAACCGGCGCTCACCGACGCCCGGAAGGTAGAGCGACTCGACCAGCAGATCGGCATCCCTACGGTCCCGGATCTCGCACTCGAATCGGCGGTAGTCGTCGCTGATGACCTCGAACCCGGCGGCGTCGAGGCGTGCCGAAGCACGCCGTTCGAGCTCAGGGTGAGGGAACGGCAGCGCCGAGCGACCGAGCGCCAGCAGCAGGAGTCCATAGCGCACCCGGTCAGCTGAGGTCAGCGGCCGCTGAGCAGGCAGAAGGACCGCCAGTCGGCCGCCTGGGCGAAGCAGACGGGCGGCCTCAGCCAGCACCATCGCGGGATCCTCGACGACCATGAGCGACATCACCGCAGTCACCGTGTCGACGGTCGCTGTTCTCAGCGGGACAGCCTCGGCACGCGCCCGGATGAGCGGGCCTCGCCCCTTCGATCCAGCAGTCCGGAGCTCACCCATCGAGAGGTCCACGCCCAACCACGTATCGAACGACGCGCAGGTCGGGGCGCTGCCACAGCCGAGGTCCACCGTCACGCCGCCACCGGCCAGCGGCTCGGCCAGCCATTCATAGGCGTTGCGCCCGTCGTCCAACGAGCGGGTCAGCATCGCTTCGGTGATCCCCGCATGATCCCGATGGAACCGCTCGACGTAGGTGGGCCAATCAGTCACGCCTGCGACCCCGCACCGGCACGTCCGGCATCTTCCGCACGCGGGGGTGACTACCGGGCCATCGTTCCTTCGGCGTCATGAGTTGCCAGGCCGGCGGAGAGGAGTGATGTACCCAATACTGGCCACCACATAGGGAATCGCGTAGTTGAACACGACCCGCACCCACCTCATAGCGGTCTGATCGCCGTTCCAGATGATCTCGCCCTGGTTCACGACGGTCAGCAGGGTGCCCACGACGAGCGCTACCCGCGACGCCGTGTGGAACGTCACGCCCCGGGCGATGAGCGCCACCGCGTCGCGACGCCTCACCCACGTCGGGGACGGCGTCGACGTCTCGAACTCGCTCGGAGGCATGTCTCGGGAAACCCCCAACGTGCGCTGGTTCCTTCCCGGTCCGTGCACGACCCGAACCTGGCCGCTGGAACGAAGGCCGACCGGGAATCGGTCGCACGGAACGGTGAGGAGCAGACTAGGGCAATGGATGCCCCCCGTCGGCCCCAGGTCGTCGCCTTCGATGCAGTGGAGACCCTCTTCAGCCTGGCTCCGGTGGCCGACGCGCTCCGTGAGCTCGGACTCGGTGAGCCGATGCTCGAGCGGTTCTTCT
>JAYUBX010000404.1:0-1947 GCA_043740665.1 Candidatus Neomicrothrix sp. | reverse complement strand
ACGCCGCGAGATCATCGTTCGGGCTCCGGGACGAAGCGCTCGACAGGTCCCTGGCTTCGGGCGGTCACGGACCACTCGAAGCCGGGCACAAGGTGCGGGGCTCGGCCCGTTACCTCGGCGGTCACGAGCGCCGGGGTTCGGTCGACCACGACCGTGATGTCGGTGAGGTTCCCGGTCTGCACGAGGAACCGTCGGGCCGCGGCATCGCCGTCTGCCTCGGATGCACGCGGAAGCTGGGCGGCGTCGACGGCCTCCGCCGCGGCCTCGTTGGCAACCTGCTTGGCGTGCCACCAGAGCCCGTACTGGACGATGAGCATGAGCCAGAACAGGACAGCCGGGAAGAGGATGGCCACCTGTGAGGTGGTCATCCCGGTGTCGCCGTGAAGGCGCCGAACTGAGTCGGCTCGAGTCACGACTTCGGTGCGGTCGGCGACGGGATGGTGTCGGCATTGTTCTTGGCTGCCGTGTAGATGACACCCATCACCACGATCGCCGCTCCGACGAGCAGGAAGGTGATGACAGCAACTTCGGTGGTCGTCATCCCGCTGTCGTCAGAGAGATCGAAGTCGAAGCGGGCGCAGAGGTAGTCGTAGAGCAGGGACAGGTCGAACATGAGGATCTCCTTGAAAGTTTGGGCGACTCGTTTTCAGGGGTGGGGCGCGGTGACGGAGGTGATCTGGGAGACCGCCGGGTAGGCGATGAACAAGAGGAAGCCGAGGAGCAGCACCGCTACGGGGATCGTCATTCGCTCCGTTGCTGCCTCTGCGGCCGCCTCGGTCTCGGCGACTTGGTGGCCTCGGAGGGTGTCGGCCTTGGCGGCGAGCGAGGCTCGGATGCGGGCACCGTGCGAGCCGGCGAGCGAGACGTTGGCGGCGAGTTCGGCCAGTTCATTGATGCCGAGGTCGTCGGCGAGAACGGCGAAGGTGTCCCACGGGGACTGACCGGTCAGGCGCGCTCGACGCAGCGCGCTGCGGATCGTCTGGTATCCCCATCCGTCGCCGGCGTCGGCCGCGGCGTACAGCGCTGTCTCGATCCCGGCCCCACCGGCGAGCAAGACGTTGACCAGGTCGAGGTAGGACGACAACGCGTGGCGGAAGGCGCTCCGTCGCTTCTCGGCCTCGTCTCGAAGCATGAAGTCGGCCATCAGGAACCCGACGACCGCCGTGCCGAGGGAGAGCACGGCCACGAGGCCGACCGGCAGCCCGACCCCCATGGCGGTGAGCGCCAACCCCGCCAGGTTCGGCACGAGCAAGCCGGCGATGCCGCCGAGGAGCTTGTCGAGCGCGTGACGCTCGGTCGAACGGTCGACCAGCTCGAGGTCATGGCGGTAGCGGCCGAAGTCGACGCCGAGCGCCTCGATCGCTCGACGTGCCACGCGACCAACACGATCCGAACCTGCCTCCGCCCGGTGATGGTCGTCGGTGAGCGAGTGCCCTGGTCGGGCGAGGCCGGCGAGGAGCGAGTCGATTGGCATCGGGCGAGGAGTCAGGGCGCGGATGCACAGCACGACGCCAACTCCGATACCGGCACCGAACATGACCATCACGAGCGTCGTCACGCTTCACCGCCCGGCGCTACCGCTCGAGCGGTGAACCGCTCGGGCAGATCGATCGCCGCCATCCGGGTGAGGAGCCAGCCGCCGAGCGCGAACACGCCACCGATGACCGCCAGCATGATCTGGCCACCGGGGCTGTCGTAGACCTCGAGGTACTTGCCGTTGACGACGGCGAGGAAGACGACCGCCGCGAGCACGACACCGACGATCACCTTCGTGGCTGTTCGGACTCTCGTGCGACCGACCTCAACCCGAATCCTCATACGCGCCTCACCACGAATCGCTTCGGACAATCGGGACAACAAGCCGGAGAGGTCGCTGGCCTCCATGCGAGCGGCGATCACGAGCGCGGCCACCACGAGATCTCCGGATGGGTGGTGCAGGTCATTGCC
>JAYUBX010000403.1:0-1839 GCA_043740665.1 Candidatus Neomicrothrix sp. | reverse complement strand
TCGGTGCCGCGGTCGGGGCCGTCGTCGCCACCACGATCGCCGACGTCATCGTTCGGCTCAACCCGCCGGCGGGATCCGAGCAGCATGGATTCGAGCAGGATGAGGTCGACCAGGATCAGGCCGACCAGCCTCATGCCGCACCCGGCGAAGCCATTCCGTCCCCCGAGGCCCGCGGCGTGACCTTGCGCTGGCTGACACCTCGCCGTCAAGGCCAGGTCGCGGCTACCGCTCGCCGAGTGGCCAAGGTCGGCGCGGTGGCTTCGGTCGTGCTGGGCGGCACGGCCATCACGACCGCGTTGGCGTCGCGGTTCCGGGCCAATCGTCTGTGGCCTCACCGGGTCGTGCCCGACCTCGGCCGCGGCCCGGTGGCTCTCGGAGCCGCCATCGTCGGATGGGACTTCATCTACTACTGGAACCATCGCTTCATGCACGAGGCCCGCTACATGTGGGCCATCCACGTCGTGCACCATTCGAGCGAGCACTACAACCTGTCGACCGCGCTGCGCCAGCCCGTCGCCGACGCGTTCGGCACCTTCGTCCCCTACGGCCTGCTCTCGTTGCTCGGCATCCGCCCCGAGCTGATCCTGCAGGCCCGGGCCATCAACCTGCTCTACCAGTACTGGATCCACACCGACACGATCCGCACCCTCGGCCCGATCGAAGAAGTGCTCAACACCCCGGCGCACCACCGGGCCCACCATGGCAGCAACCGGCAGTACCTCGACCGCAATCACGGCAGCATCCTCATCGTCTGGGATCGGCTGTTCGGCACGTTCGAGCGTGAACGTAATCCGGTCGTCTACGGCCTGACCAAGAACATCGACACCTTCAACCCGGCCCGGGTCGTGACCCACGAATACGCCGACATGCTGCGCGACGTGGCCAACTCGTCGACCTGGTCGGACCGGCTGTCGTTCGTGCTTCGCGGCCCGGGTTGGGCCTACGCCCGCCACGCTGACCAAGCCGCCGCCAAGCCCGATGCCGAACCTGCGGCACGAGGGACCCACTATCCGGGCTTGTAGTGCCGCAAGAACGGTGAGGGGCGATCGCGGGGGTGAGGGTCAGTGGCCGCGGGCGGCTCGCGACGCTCGGCGCCACACGTGGCGGTACGAGTCGAGGCCGTCGGCCGACAGCGAGTCGCCCGGACCAGCGGCGATGGCGACCCGCTCGGGGATGGTGCCGAAGAGCGCCACGCCGTCCTCGGCCCAACCGGCCACCGCGTCGACGTAGTCGCGGGTCGAGGTGCGGGCCGAGGCGATGACCAGCCCGACCGGCACCTTGCGGGGAACCAGGTCGAGCACGACGCCGACCCGAGCAGTCTCGACCCCACCGACCCGGGTGGGCAGCACCACGACGTCGGCTCGATCGAGGGCCTTGGCGAGCAACCGCTCGTGGCCCGGCGGGGTGTCGACGATGGCGATGTCGTCGGGACCGACGCGATCGAGCGCCCGGGTCAGCAGCCGTTCGGTCGGGGCCTCGACCAGCTCGATCTGTTCGAACTCGGGATCGCCGGCATCCTGCAACCAGTCGGCCGCGCTGGCCTGGGGGTCGCTGTCGATCAGCGTGATGGGTCGCCGGCTGCCCAGGGCGACGGCGGACAGGTACACCGAGGTGGTCGTCTTGCCGACCCCACCCTTGAGCGCTGCGATGACGACGATCATGGCGCCGAACCTACCGGGTCGCCGCCGACCGTGGGCCGCTCGCTTCGGGAGGACCAGGAGCCCTGAATCTCACGGTTGGTAGCGTTGTGGTCACCATGCGAGCCGGCAGTCGGTGGGTCCCCGCATGAACATCGCCACGGGCGACACGATCGAAGGGTGGGCGTGATGCGCAGGACCG
>JAYUBX010000402.1:0-2388 GCA_043740665.1 Candidatus Neomicrothrix sp. | reverse complement strand
CTCGACAACCTCGACCGCGACGACGTCGATCACTTCGACCGCGACGACGTCGGCGGCACTGGCCGCCTCGTCGAGCTCGGCCTCGGACCGGATGCGGGCGAACAGACTCGACACCGTCGGGTCGTCGGGATCGACGACCTCGACGGACTCGTCCGGCTCGTCGGACTCGGCTTGATCGACCGGCTCAGGCCGGGTGCCTGTCGCCGCTCGGATCACGTTCACCGAGGACGAACGGCGTCCCTCGGGCTGGGCCCGCGACGACACCGGCGGGGCCGGCTCGTCCTCGACATCGGCATCGGTCAGCTCGATGGCATCGTCGCCGTCGAGCTCGACCCCGTCGACATCGGAGCCATCGGAGCCATCGGAGCCATCGGAGCCATCGGAGCCATCGGAGCCATCGGAGCCATCGGAGCCATCGGCATCGAGAGCGTCGGTCATCTCGACCCCGGCCGAACCGGCCGCTTCGTCGACCTCCGTTTCGGCACCGGCATCGGCCGCTGGAGCGACGATGTCGACCTCGGGCAGGCCGGCCGCTTCGGCTTCGAGCTCGTCGGCGGTGGCTTCGTCTTCGTCGGCTGCTCGCAGCGAGGCCGACTCGGCCGCCACCCTGGCCTCGGGCAGGGCGACCTGCAGTTCTTCGGTCGCCACTTCGAGGGTGTCACGGACCACGTCGTAGGCCGCCAGCAGACGATCGCGCCCGGCCTGCAGTCGTTCGATCTGCTGACGGAACGCCTTGCGCCGCCGGGCCAGATCGTTGAGCATCCGCTCGCGGACCTTCTGGGCCTCGGCCACCATCTCGCGGCCTTCCTGGCGACCCGCCTCAACCTGGGCGGCGGCGTCGGCCCGGGCCCGGTCCTCGAGTTCGTCCAGTTGGCGACGCACCGCGATGGCCTCGGCTTCGGCTTCGCGGGTCTTGGTCGTCAGCACCTCGGACGCCTCGCGCCGCATCCGCGCCGCGTCATCGGTGGCCTCGCGGATCAGCCGGCTGGTGCTGTCGGCCGCCTTGGCCCGCATGTCGTCGGCTGCCAAACGGGCCGCGTCGAGCACGCGGGCCGTCTCCTCACCCAACAACGCGGTGAGGCGGGCCGGATCGATGTCACGGTTGCGGTCGGCGTCGTGTTGCGACGCCCGCAGTTCCTGCTCGAGTTCGAGCACCCGCGATCGGCTGTTGCGAAGTTCGGCCGCCACCGACACCAGGAATCCCTGCACCTCGATGGGGTCGAAGCCCTTTCGGGAGGTCGAGAACGTACGTCGGGCGACGTCATCGGGATTGATCCCGGCCACGGGATCGGGAGAGTTGGGAGCCACCCGCCGATGGTACCGACGCCGCCCCCTCGGATCGGGGAGCCTCGCGACCAGCCGGCCAGAACGAGTGCCGGGTCAGCGCCCGGCCGTCGTCGTGGTCGTCGCCGGCAGCACGTCAGAGCCACCACCGATGGTCGCCAGCACCCGCAACGCGTCGTCGATGTTGTCGACCGGCTCGATGCGCAGCGACCCGGCGTACCTCTCGGCCTCGTCGTATTCGCGGCGCGGCACGATGAACAGCTCGGCACCCGACTGCTTGACCGCCAGGACCTTCTGGTGGATGCCGCCGATCGGTCCCACCGTGCCATCGGCGCTGATGGTGCCCGTGGTCGCCACGTGGTGACCACGGGTGATCGAGCCCGGGGTCAGGACATCCATGATGCCCAAGGTGAAGGCGAGCCCGGCCGACGGACCGCCGACGCCGCCCGAATCGACGGTGACCTGCACCGGCGTGTCGTAGTGCAGGTCGCGGGTGGCCGACGAGACGCCGAGATAGGCCCGCGTCGCATCGTCGGGCCGGGCGCCCAGGGTGACGGTTCGGTGCTCGCTCGTGCGGGTGCCATCCGCGACATAGGGCTGCACCCCGAGGCTGACCACGTCGCCCGGATGATGGGCTCCCATGGCGCTGACCAGCTGATCGCCCGTCGTGATGGCGGTGGCATCGACCGAAACGATCGTGTCGGTGAGCACCAGCACACCGGTCGACGGTGACGGGTCGGCCAGCGCGGCGACGACCGCACCGGTGCCGGTGATCGTGACCGGGTAGCCGAGCTTCTCGAGCGCCACCGCCGAGGCCGTCTCCTTCGACGCCGTCATCATGGCCAAGTTGGCCTGCTGGTACTGCTCGGGCGTCTGGGTGCCCTGGATCGCCTTCTGCGGTTCGAAGGTGATCGAGTCGTCGAGGTGGGCGAAGACCCACTCCAATGCCGTTGCGTGCTGCACGCTCACCGTCGTGTAGCCGACCGAGCCGTCCTGCGGATAGGTTTCGGCGCCCTGCACCGTGATCAGATCCTCGGTGCGACGCACCGAGCCCGGCGACAACAGGTAGTACGGCACGGTGACCAGGGCCGATCCGACGATGGC
>JAYUBX010000401.1:0-5070 GCA_043740665.1 Candidatus Neomicrothrix sp. | reverse complement strand
CGGGGTAGATGACCGCAGCGGCAGCGAAGATCTCGGTGCGCTCGTGGTCGGTCGCCGGTCGGGCCCGGGCGGCGGCCTCACGATCGTGGAACGTCACGGTGGCGGTGGGATCGGCTTCGAGGTTGAACACCCAGGCCGGCGTCGGCGCTTGCCCGAAGTTGGTGCCGATGATGGCGAGATCGTCGCCTGTCGGCACGCCGACCAATGGCATGGTGCGGGGCTGGCCCGAGCGTCGCCCGGTGGTGGTCACCATGATCACCGGCAGACCGGCCAGGAGCTCGGGCACGGTGTAGCGACCCTTCGTCAGCCCGAACACGAAACGGTCGACCGGCGTGATGGTCTTGGAGAAGACCCAGGCTCCGGGTCGGGTCGAGGCGACGGCTTGCACCACCCGTTGCATCGCGTTGATCGGTCGTTCGGTGAAGCCGAGGTCGGTGGCGAGTCCCATCGGCGCGACCGTAGCGAACCCCGGGGCGCGCCGGTGGCCCGAGACCGAAGTCCCGGGCCACCTGCACGACACCGCTGGGGGAGTGCTCAGCTGGGAGGCATGAGCACGGTGTCGATGATCTGGACCGTGGCGTTGGCGGTCTGCACGTTGCCGCAGACGACCGCCGACTTGCCGTTGACCGTGATGGTGTCGCCGGCCTTGGCGATGGTGACGCTGGCGCCGTTGACCGTCTTCTCGGTGCCCGCGTCAGCCAGCTGCTGAGCGTTCAGCTTCTGTCCGGCGATGACGTGGTAGGTCAGGATCTTGGTGAGGGCACCCTTGGGGTCGGCCAGCAGCTGGTCGAGGGTGGCCTTGTCGATCTTGGCGAAGGCGTCGTTGCTCGGGGCGAAGATGGTGAAGGGGCCGGGGCCGTTGAGGGTGTCGACCAGGCCGGCGGCCTTGACCGCGGCAACCAGCGTCGACAGGGCCGGGTTGGCCGAGGCGGCGGTGGCGGCCGGAGCCTGAGCCATGCCGGCGAAGCTACCGGCGCCGTCCTTCGGGACCGAGGCGCAGCCGGGACCGAAGTTGTCGGTCGTGAGGCTGGCGGTGGTGCCGGTGGTGGCGGCGGGCGGGGTCAGGACCGTGTCGATGATCATCACGGTGCCGTTGGCGGTCGAAACGTTGCCGCAGACGACGGTGGACTGACCGTTCACCTTGATGGTGTCGCCGGCCTTGGCGATGGTCACCTCGGCACCGTTGACCGTCTTCTCCTTGCCGGCATCAGCCAGCTGCTGCGCGTCGAGCTTCTGCCCGGCGATGACGTGGTAGGTCAGGATCTTGGTCAGGTCGCCCTTGGGGTCGGCCAGCAGCTTGTCGAGTGTCGCCTTGGGGAGCTTGGCGAACGCATCGTTACTCGGGGCGAAGATGGTGAACGGGCCGGGACCGTTGAGGGTGTCGACCAGGCCAGCAGCCTTGGCGGCGGCGACGAGGGTCGAGAGGCCGGGGTTGGCTGACGCCGCGGTGGCGGCGGGAGCCTGAGCCATGCCGGCGAAGCTGCCGGCGCCATCCTTGGGCACCGAGGCGCAACCGGGACCGAAGTTGGCCGAGGTGAGGCCGGCGGCCGAAGCCGGGGTGGTGTTCGACGACGTCGCCGTCTTGCTGCTGCTGCCGCAGGCGGCGGCAGTGAGCGACAAGGCCACGGCCACGCCGACGCTGGCGATTCGGATACGGGAAGCTCGCATGGGAAATTCTCCTGGGAAGGTTTGGGGGGGAGGGGTGCAACACCTCCACTCCGCGGCTGGGTCCCGAGTTGGATCACCACGACTTGAGATTTGTTCACGGATCTGCGGCGCCTTGACCCGAATACCGGCTCGGCACAGCCATCCCCGCCTGCACAAGAAGGGGCCCTCAATGCGCAGGACAACGAGGTTCTGGCGAAGGTCGTCGCCCAGAACCGGTGCGTGCTGATCCAGTCGTTCGACGGACTCGGCGTCGAAATCGACTTCCAGGCAGAGTCGCAGTCCTGATCGGCAGGGTCCCTCGATGGGGAGATGGTCGCCGCGGATGGGCCTGGCCGGGATCGGCTCTCGACGCTGGAGTCCTACGACGAGCAACGACGCGAACACAGGCCGGAAGTGTTCGACAATCCGACTCAGGGACGGGGACGGACGATACGCGGGCGACTTCTGCGGGGTCCTCGCTACCGGGTCCCCCGAGGGGCGAGATGATCTCCGCGCTGGCCTTTCAACGGAGACATGGGAGTCCGTCCATCATCGTGGCGGGGTCCAGTCGGCCACCCCAGGAAGCGCAGGACGGATCATGGCGTCATTCTCGTAGATCGGGAACTGGGTCACCAGCGGGACTGGCGTGCCGCCTCGGCGGATGATGAGCGCCCACAGGAGATTGTCGAGGCTCGTTCTGCGGGCATGAGCGAACTCGCCCATCGGGATGGCCCAGTTGAGCGGCGGCAGGTTCCCAGCGACGCGTATGACGTCGCCCGCCGGAATCGGCGTCATAGCGGCCGATGGTCCTGTCCCGATGGATGTCAGCAAACTCGGAGACTTGCGCGTGAAGGTATGCCAGGCACTCTTTTGCACGGGCGAGCTTGAGGTCGACTCCGTCGATTCCACGCTTGGCTTCCCTCACCTCTGATGCCAGACGAGCCTACGCATCGCAATCGGATGCTGGCAGGCCTACGAGGGCCTTGACCACGGCTCACGAGAATTCAGGTGTTTGCACAACGAGCTGCGCAACCTCTCGTTCCTGTGCAAGGCCCATAGAACTCTGACCGAGCGCCGTACGAACGGCGCTCGGTCGGGGAAGTGGGGGGCCTCGGATCAGGCGAGGGTGCCCGTGGCGACGGGGTTGGACGTGGGTCCGGTGCTGCCACTGGCCGGCTCGACGGTGATGGCCAGCTGGCTGGGCGATCCGCCGGTGCCGACCACCGCGATGGTGGGGGCCGATCCGAGCAGGCCCAGTGAGATGGGCGTACCGCCGTCGACCGACCACAGTTGGTAGGTGCGATCGGAGCCGAGGGCCGGCAGGCCGGTGGGCACGACGTAGCCCCGACCCTGGTCGTCGATGACGACTCGGACGCTGACCGCGCCGTCGGGTCCGGTCAGAGTGGCGGTGTGTGACCCCGGTTGGCCGGCGACCTGATCGGCCTGTTGTTCGAGTTGCTGGGCGACGCTGGTGGTCGTCGAGGTGCCGGTGCGGCGCACGACGCCGACCCCGAGGGCCACCACGAGGACGGCGGCGGCCACCGACAACACGATGCGCGCGGTGCGAGAGGTTCGGTGGGCCCGCCGAACGGCGAGCTCGTCGACCGGCTCGGGTGCGGCTGATTCGGGTGCCGGTCCTGGTTCCGGCACCCGTTCGAGGCGAGGGGGGAGCTGGTCGGCGATGCGGTCCCACAGGTCGGTCGGCAACTCGGGGGCGGCGGCCGATGGGTCGGCGCTGGTGTCGGCCTGGGCCTCGACCACCTGATCGATGGCGTTGGTCATCCGGTCGACCTCGAGCTGGCCGGCCGGGCTGGCGGCCAGGTACTGCTCGACTCGTGCTCGCTCGGCGTCGTCGATCGCATCGAGGGCGTAGGCCCCCAGCAGTTCGTCGATCGGCCCGTCGATCCCGTGGGGGTCGGGGCTGCGGGGTTCGGTCATGATCGGGCTCCCAGGCCGGCAGCTTCGAGCTGGTCGGCTAACTTGTTCATTCCCAGACGGATGCGACTCTTGACCGTGCCTTCGGGCAGGTCGAGGATCACCGCGACCTCGCGGTAGGTGTGGCCGCCGAAGTAGGCGAGGGTGATCACCTCGCGCTCGGTCTCGGACAGTTCGGCGAGGGCATCCTTCACCAGTTCGGATCGGATCAGCTCCCATGCCTCGAGCTCGACGTCGTAGTCCGGGCGCACCTGTTCGCGGTCGTGGCGTTCTTCTCGGCGCCGCCGGGCTTCCTCGGATCGCACCCGCTCGACCGCCCGGCTGTGGGCCTGGCGGTACAAGAACGATCGAAGGGCCCCGCGGGCACCGTCGAACCGTTCGGGTTCGTTCCACAGCCGCAGGAAGACCTCTTGCACGACTTCCTCGGCGCGGTCGGCGTCGACCACCACTCGCCGGGCCAGATTGTAGACGGCGGGACCGTGACGTCGGTACAGCTCCTTCAGGGCCAGTTGGTCAGATCGGCCGACCGCGGCGACGAGGGTGGGGTCATTGAGGCTCTGCAGATCTGGATCCATACCCCTACCGTTCGCTGTCGACACCGAGTTGGATGACCGACGATCTGGTGACTGGAGATGCGATGACTCGCAGCCCGGAGCTTGGCACACTGTCGTTGCCTGATTCACTGGACGAGCACGACGATCGAATGCCACCCCGAGGCGCCCGACGGCAGCGGCTCGGCCCGGTCCTCGGGCTGCAGGGTGCCGGTTCCGTCGGTTGACCGAGCGGTGATGGTGTGGCTGCCCGACGTGGCTTCCCAGTCGATCACCCACTGACGCCAGGTGTCGCCGTTGGTCACGTCGCTCATCCGGGCCAGCTGCCACGGACCTTCGTCGACCTGCACCTCGACCTGCTGAATGCCTCGATGGATGGCCCAGGCAACACCGCCGATGGCGGTTTTCCCGGCGGGGATGTTGGCCAGACCCCGAGGGGTGTCGATCCGGGTCAGCGTCTTGAGCTCTCCCTGCTGGGCGTAGCCACGCGACGCCCAGTAGGCGTCGTAGGCAGCGAAGGTGGTGAGCTCGAGTTCGGTCAGCCACTTGGTGGCCGAGTTGTAGCCGTAGACGCCAGGGATGACGAGGCGGGCCGGGAACCCGTGGTTCACCGGCAGCGGCTCACCGTTCATGCCCACGGCCACGAGGGCGTCGCGTCCGTCCATCACGACGGCTGTGGGTGTGCCAGCGGTCCAGCCGTCGACCGATCGGCTGACGAGCTGATCGGCGCCGGCCTGCACGCCGGCCTCGCGCAACAGATCGGCGAGCGGCACGCCCAGCCACCGCGCGTTTCCGGCGTAGGGGCCGCCGACCTCGTTGGAGATGCAGACCAGGGTGATGTCGCGCTCGACCAGGGGTCGGTCGAGCAGGTCTTGGTACGAGAACGAGAGCTCGTGGTCGACCATGCCCTTGATGCGCAGGGTCCAACCGTCGGGCG
>JAYUBX010000400.1:0-3453 GCA_043740665.1 Candidatus Neomicrothrix sp. | reverse complement strand
AACGGTCCGGTCGGCTTCGAGTCGGGCAGGACGTTTGTGCGGTAGCCGAGCCGTTGCAGGCTGGCCGCGGTGGTCTTGGCCGTGCCGGTCTTGGTGTTGCCGTTGCGGATTGCGACGGTGATCAAGGTGGGGTCGGGCAACGCTGCCCCGGTCATGGTGTCGGTGCCGGGGTCGGCTCCTAGGAACTGGTCGATGATCTGGTGGTCCATGGCCTGGTCAGGGAGTTCGACGCTGCCGTAGTCCGATCCCTGGTACATGAACGAGAGGCCATTGACCACGGTCACCGGCAACGTGTTTTGCGGCACGTCAGCCGAATGCACGTCGTGGAAGCTTTTCACCAACTCGACGATGTGGCTGAGGGACATGCCGCTGTCGACCTGCATCTGCGGGACGAGCGTGGAGATGAGCGCCTGATCGGTCACCGGGTTGGCTAGCCCCTGGGCGGCCACCGAATCGGCCAGCACCCGAAGGAACTCGTGATCGCGGCGTATTCGCGACAGGTCGCTCTCGGGGTCGAACGGCCAGTAGTGGGGATTGGAGGACTTGGTCGACGGCGTCCGGTACTGCAGGTGCCGGGCCCGTACCACGGCCAGGGCCTGGAAACCGTCGAGACTCCTACATCCCGCCTGACGGATGTCGAGTCCCGAGTTGGCGTCATAGACCGGCTCCGGGAAATACATCTTCACGCCACCGAGCGCGTTCACCACGCCCTGGAACCCGTCGAAGTTGAGTTCCACGTAATGGTTGATGGGTATCCCGAGGTCTTGCTCGATGACATTCACCAGCTGGCTGGGCCCCTCGGCCAGCGCGGCGTCGATCTTGCCGACACCCGTTGAGCGGGCGTTGGGCACGAACAGGTCCCGGGGGATAGACAGCAGCGACGCTGAGTGGTGCTTGGCATCGAGGTGCACGATCATCACCACGTCGCTGTTCACCCCCGTCACTCCAGCGGCACAAGAACCGAACACCGGGCTGTTGATCTTGAGGCCGCACCGATTCGTCGAACCCGCGATCAAGATGTTGTCGGTTCCGCCAGGCGACGAGCCGGCCAGGTTGTCGACCGCGATCCGCTGCAGGTCGTTGTTGACCTTCCACGCGTAGAACGACAAACTGCCCGCCACCATCGACCCGACAACCAGCAGCGCGATCAACGCCCGCGCCGACCACCGCCGCAGAACCGACACTGACCGGGCATGGGCCCGCCAGCGCTGCCACCGACCCCGACGGCTCGAGCTACCGCTGCGTTCGGCCAGCGCCTCGCTCGGGGTCGTCATAAGATCGCAACAATACAAGACGCGCAGCACCAAACTGCAGCAGGCATTGCGGCCGGTTGTCGCGGACTGCCGCGGACGCGCCATCGGGCTCGCCGTGCACGCCGACGAGTGGCTCTGAACGACGCGTCGGCCGCGCGTAGATTGGGGAGGTATGCCAATCGGCTCGGATCAGGTTCCAGGTCGGGTCCCGAAGTCCGCGATGCTGAGCGATCGCGGGCAGGGCCTACGGGCGCGATCTCGGGCCGCCGCCCCAACACTGGGTGCCACGTCAAGGGGTCAGGGCCTCGATCTCCCTGCTACGCGTGAGCGACTCAGGATTATCTCGCTCATCAGCTTGCGGTCTGAGCGGCGAACATGGTGAGCGGGCGCCGCCGCAATACTGAGCTTGGCCTGTTGGTGATGGTCGTGGCGTTGATTGGTGCCGCGTACGTGGTGGCCAGCCTCGGGTCTCAGCAACACATCCCGCTCAATGTGGGGCCGTTCCTGCTGATGGTCCTCGGCTTGATGCTCTTCGCTCATCTGATGGTGCGATGCCTCGCCCCTGACGCCGACCCGGTGCTGCTGCCGGTTGTGGGGCTACTGAACGGCATCGGGTACGTGATCCTTACCCGCATCAGTCCCCATCTCGCGGGCTTGCAAGCGACGTGGACCGCGGTGGGCGTGGCTGCGTTCGTGGCCGTGCTGGTAGTGGTGCGTCGTACGCGCTCGTTGGAGCGTTACCGCTACACGTTCGCGCTTGTGGGCATCGCCCTGCTGCTTCTTCCTCTGGTCCCCCACATCGGCAAATCAATCAACGGTTCGCGTATCTGGGTGGGTGTCGGGCCGGTCGGCTTCCAGCCCGGAGAAGTGGCGAAAATCGCGTTGGCTGTCTTCTTCGCCTCCTACCTCGTGGAGAAACGCGAGCTGCTGGCTATGAGGTCATTCCGTCTCGGTCCACTGTCGTTTCCCGACCCGAAGCACCTCGGACCGCTGCTAGGCGCTTGGGGTTTCTCGATCTTGATCTTGGTCTTCCAAACCGACCTCGGCTCCGCGCTGCTGTTCTTCACCATGTTCATCGTGATGGTCTGGGTGGCCACCTCGCGGCCCTCCTACCTCCTCGTCGGCGCGGCCATGTTCGGCGGCGCCGCCTATCTGTCGTGGCGTCTGTTCGACCACGTCAAGGTCCGTGTTTCGATCTGGATCGACCCGTGGTCCCAGGCCAACGACAAGGGCTTCCAGATCGTGAAGAGCTGGTTCGCCATGGCCAACGGCGGCCTCACCGGCACCGGGCTCGGACTCGGCAACCAGGAACACATCCCCTTCATCGAGTCCGACTTCATCTTCGTGGCCGTCGCCCAAGAACTCGGCCTGTTCGGGGCGACCCTCGTCCTGGCCGCCTATCTGATCCTGGTCGGCTCAGGTCTGCGGATCGCGGCGGAGTCCGACCACCCGTTCGACAAACTGCTCGCCGTTGGACTCACCACCCTGGTCGGCGTGCAGGCCTTCATCATCATCGCCGGCATCGTCCGAGTCCTGCCCCTCACCGGCGTCACTCTGCCATTCATCGCCTACGGCGGGTCGTCGCTCGTGTCGAGCTGGATCATCGTGGCTTTGCTGCTACGGCTCTCCGACGAGAACCACCGGCGCGCCGCACAACAACACCACCTCTCCATCGCGGGATGACCGACCAAGTCACCGAAACCCTCGCAGCCCGATTCCCGAAGGCCGCCGAATCGATGCGGTCAGCGCGCACCGACGTCCTCGCGTTCACCGCGTTCCCGAGAGCTCATTGGCGCAAGATCTGGTCGAACAACCCGCTCGAACGCCTGAACAAGGAAGTGAAACGCCGGTCGAACGTCGTCGGGATCTTCCCCAACGATCCCGCCGCGATCCGATTGATCGGCGCCGTCCTTGCCGACCAACACGACGAATGGGCCATCGCCCGCCGCTACCTCTCCGAACACTCGATGGCCGAACTCAACCTCCCGCGCGACACTGACCCCGACCAGCCGGCACTCGCCAGCTGAACACACCGAGGATCACCCTCGAAACCCCACAACCCGCGGGACTCAATCGGCCGCGCCGGCCCGGCGGACCGGGCGAGGAGTTCTTCGACGAACCGTTTGGCGCCGCGTTGGGTGTTCGCGGACCCTTTACGCATCCGGGCGTGCAACACCTCGGGTGCTAGCCGAGGCGGCGG
>JAYUBX010000399.1:0-4340 GCA_043740665.1 Candidatus Neomicrothrix sp. | reverse complement strand
CCCGAGTCGATGACTCGTTGGGCGAACTCGAGGACCTTGGGCGTGATGCCAGGGAGCTCGGCCATCACGACCACCGCCGGACCTTCGCCGCTTCGGTAGACGGTGCGGCCCTTGCCGCCATGTTCGAACATTGTCTCGGCGAAATCAGCAAGGGTCACGGGCATCGGCGAAGGCTAGTTTTCCAACGCCCCGTTCACCGTCAACCGATCCGGAGGCCTCGTCTTGGCCGTACTCAAGCCGTTCCGCTTCGCCGTTCAAGCGGCACTGCCGCCGGCCGGTTTGAGCTGGCCCGAGCTGGCCCGCCGGGTCGAGGACCTCGGGTACTCGGTGCTCACCGTGTCCGACCACCTCGACGAGCAGTACGCCACCACGCCCGCCCTCATGGCCGCCGCCGATGCGACGACCACCCTGCGGGTCGGGTCACTGACCTACGGCAACGACTATCGCCACCCGGTCGTACTGGCCAAGGAAGCCGCCACCATCGACCTGCTCTCGGGCGGCCGGTTCGAGTTCGGACTGGGGGCCGGCTGGATGACCACCGACTACGAGCGGGCCGGCATCGCGCTCGATCGTCCCGGTGTGCGCATCGAGCGGCTGGCCGAGGCCCTCGACGTGATCACCGGCCTCTGGGCCGATGGACCCTGCACGGTCGATGGCCAGCACTATCGCGTGGCGGCCATGGACGGCTGGCCCAAACCGGTGCAACGACCCGGTCCGCCGATCCTGATCGGGGGCGGCGGTCGCAGGGTGCTCAGGCTGGCGGCTCGCCGCGCCGACATCATCGGCCTCAACATTGCCCTCGGTGCCGGCCGCATCGACGAGTCGGCCGGGCCCAGCGCCACCGACGAAGCCACCGTCGAGAAGATCGACTGGATCCGTGACGCGGCCGGACCCCGCTTCGACGCCATCGAGCTGCAGGTTCGGGTGCACCTGGCGGCCATCACCGACGATCGTCGAGGTCTGGCCGAGGCGGTCGGCCCCAGTCTCGGGCTCACCCCTGAACAGGCCCTCGTGTCACCTCACGCCCTGGCCGGCAGCGTCGGCGAGATCGCCGAACAATGCCTCGAGCGGCGGGCCCGGTACGGCATCTCGGTCATCGGGTTGAGCGTCGATGCCATGGACGCCATGGCCCCCGTGGTGGCCCGCCTCGCCGGTACCTGATCTCAAACCGCACTCGGACTCAGACGACGCGGCCGGCGCCGATCAGATCGCTGCGATAGATCGAGGCGATCCGCACGAACGCACCGGTGTGGGGAGCTTCGATCATCTGGCCACCGCCGACGTACATGCCGACGTGATGGATCGGTGAGCCGTAGAACAGAAAGTCGCCGGGCTTCAGATCGGCGATGGCCACCCGGCGGGTCACCTGATACATCAGCTGCGACGAGTGCGGTAGCACCTTACCGGCGCCCCTCCAGGCCCATTCGAGCAGGCCCGAACAGTCGAACCCGGTCGACGGATCGTCGCCGGCCCACAGGTAGGGAACTCCGAGCTGGGTCTTGGCCAAGGCGACCGCCCGGGCCGCGGCCGACAGCACCGGAGGAGGCGGACCCGGCGGCGAGGGGGGCAGGGCCGGCGGGCTGGTCACCGGCGGCGAGGTCGTCGGTGGGGCACCCGGCTTGGTCGTCGGCGGAATGGTCGGCGGTGAGGTGGTGGGCGTCGGATCGGGACTCGGGTTGCCGATCGGGTCGGGGGCGATCGTCGGGCCGGTCGGACCCGCGGGACCGGGCAGCGGGGTGCCGGCCAGACGGGCCATCGCCACCTGTTGATCGGCCTGGGCCTGCCGGGCCTGGGCCTGGGCAACCAGGTCGACCAGCTCGCCTGTGACACTGTCGAGCAGGGCCTGCTGCTGACTCGAAGCCTTCTCGGTCTCGTGCTGCTTCTGCTGCAGATCGTCGCGCAGCGTCTGGGCCCGAGCCCGGGCGTCCTTCAGGCTGGTCAGCTCGACATCGGCGGTGCCCTGCGCCGCTCGTACGTCGTCGATCAGCTGTTGGCGATTGCCCGAGACGGCCGACAAATACTCGATCTGACGACTTACCTGAGGGCCCGAACCCTTGAGCAAGATCTCAGGCAGATCGCTCTGGCCACCCTTGACGTAGGCCTCGACCGCGTAGGCCGCCAGCTCGGCGCGGCGTTGGCTGAGCTCGGCGCTGGTCGCTTCGACCTGCCGGGTGGCCCGGTCGATGTCGGTCTGCACCTGATCGAGCTTCACGCGGGCCTGGTTGTACTGCTCGCCCAGCAGTTCCATTTGGATGTCGAGCGCGGCCAGCTCTGAGCTGATCTGCTCGGCCTGGGCCTGCTTGTCACCGAGTTGGTCCGCTCGCGACGCAGGAGCCGCGACGATGGTCGCCGACAACGCCAACGCCATCACGACGGTCATGACCAATAGTCGACGCACTGAGAACCTGAACAAAAACCGCGCTCCTGCTTGCACGTTTGGGTTCTCCGCGCCACACGTCCAGGCAACTGCCCGGCCCGTGGCCCCACGTAACACCTTAGGTGCCGGGTTCCCCCAGCGCCATGGTTGGGTATCGGCGGGTGCTCAGCGGTTCTGGAGCGATTGGCGGGCCAACCGTCGAATCATTCCCACTCGATGGTGCCGGGCGGCTTCGACGTGATGTCGTAGGCCACCCGGTTCACGCCGGCGACCTCGTTGATGATGCGACTCGACATCCGCTCGAGCAGGTCGTACGGCAGGCGGGCCCAGTCGGCCGTCATGGCGTCCTGACTGGTGACGGCCCGGATGATGATCGGATAGCCGTAGGTGCGCTCGTCACCCATGACCCCCACGCTGCGGATGTCGGGCAGCACCGCGAAGGCCTGCCAGATCTCGCGCTCGAGTCCGGCGCTGCGGACCTCTTCGCGGACGATGGCGTCAGCCCGCTGCAGGATCGCCACCTTGTCAGGGGTGACCTCGCCGATGATGCGCACGCCCAGCCCCGGCCCCGGGAAAGGCTGACGCCATACGATCTCATCCGGCAGCCCGAGTTCGGTGCCGACCATGCGCACCTCGTCCTTGAACAGGCTGCGCAGCGGCTCGACCAGGTCGAACTCCATGTCGTCGGGCAGGCCGCCGACGTTGTGATGGCTCTTGATCTTGGCTGCCTTCGACGTACCCGATTCGATCACGTCAGGATAGAGGGTGCCCTGCACCAGGAAGTCGGCGTCGGTGATGCCCCCGGCGTTCTCTTCGAACACGCGAATGAACAGCTCGCCAATGGCTTTGCGCTTCTGCTCGGGGTCGGTCAACCCGGCGAGCTTCTCGAAGAACCGGTCGGCCGCGCGCACATGAATCAACTCGATGCCCTGGTGACGCTGGAAGGTCTCGACGACCTGCTCGCCCTCACCCTGACGCATCAGCCCGGTGTCGACGAACACGCAGGTGAGCTGAGGCCCGATGGCCCGATGCACGAGCGCGGCGGCCACCGCCGAATCGACCCCGCCGGACAGGCCGCAGATCGCTCGCCCGGCGCCGACCTGGGCCCGGATGGCGGCGATGGACGTCTCGATCAACGAGCTCATGATCCACGTTGGCTTGCACCCGCACGCCTCGTAGAGGAACTGCTCGAGCAGCGCCTGCCCGTGAGGGGTGTGCACGACCTCGGGGTGGAACTGCACCCCATAGATACCGCGGGTGGTGTCCTCGAATCCGGCGACGGGAGTGTCGGGGGTCGATGCGGTGACGACTGCCCCCGTCGGCGGCACGGTGATGGTGTCGAAGTGGCTCATCCACACCGGCTGCTGCTGGGGCTGAGCCGCCCCGAACAACACGCTGGGACCGTCGGCGACCACGGCCAGATCGAGCTCGGTGCGCCCGTACTCACCACGGTCGGTGCGCGAGACCTCGCCGCCAAGATCCAACGCCAGCATTTGGGCGCCGTAGCAAATTCCGAGGATCGGCACCCCGGTGTCGTAGATCGCTTTGTCGATCATCGGCGCACCCTCGACGTGCACCGAGGCCGGGCCACCACTGAAGATCACCCCGGCCGGTTGACGGGCGATGATCTCGGCCGCCGTGATGGTGTGAGGCACGATCTCGCTGTAGACGTGCGCCTCTCGAACCCGACGGGCGATCAGTTGGGCGTATTGCGCGCCGAAGTCGACGACCAGGATGGTGTCGACCGCGGGGTCGGGGCTCAGTGGCCCATCCCCACACCCTGCGACTTCTGCAGCGACTTGCCCTCGGTCATCAGCGCTGGAGCGACCATGACCTCGGCCTTCTGGAAGTCCTTGACCGTCTCGTAACCGCACGTGGCCATCGAGGTGCGCAGAGCGCCGAACAGGTTCATGCGTCCGTCGTTCTCGTGGGCGGGACCGACGAGGATTTCTTTCAGGGTGCC
>JAYUBX010000398.1:0-1955 GCA_043740665.1 Candidatus Neomicrothrix sp. | reverse complement strand
GCGGCAACGAACCCGTGGCCCTCGTCTGCGTGGTACTCAAGACCGTGATGCTCACGAGCAGCGTGTTGGTTCCGTCGGTGGCCCGGATGAGCTGCTTACCGTCGATGCAGGGCGTGGGGACCGTGTAGGGGAAGGTGAAGTTGCCCTTGTCGTCCGTCATGGCCGTGCCGACCACGACGCCACTGATCGTGATGGTGACCTCGGTGTTGGGCAGGAAACCGGTGCCGACGACCTTGACGGTCTCGCCGCACTTGGGCGTCGGATTACTGACCGTGAGCGTGGCGTTGGTGGGGTAGGTCAGCGCAGACGAGGCGCCGGCCCCGAGCGCGAGGAAGCCGAAGACCATCAGGAGGGACACCATTAGCGCTACTGGGCGGTTCGCTCGCATGCTCGGGGGGCTTCCTTGAAGTCGAGAAGATATCCGACCACCTAGCCGGAATGATTAAGTATCGTCGCTCGGGGGTGGCCTTGTCCAGCATGGTCGAGCATTGGGGCCGACCGACCCCGGCCCCTCCGCCCACCGTCGGCGGGTCGGGGCCTAGATTCAAGCCATTCCCACCGCCGATCCCACCGCCGAACCGCCCGAGCCCCCTGCCGATCCAGACGCGACATCGGGTCCTCGGCTGACCGAGCCGGTAACCCGGCGGTCGGCGCTGCGACCGTGCGCCGGCGTGCGCTACTCGGAGCTGGACGGCGAAGGGGTGCTTTACGAACCCACCCGGCGGGCCGTGCATCGGCTGAGCCCTGCTGCGGCCGCTGTCTGGTTGCGATTCGACGGCCGACCGCTGGCGCCCCCCGAGGCCGGCGAAGCCGCCATCGCCCCCAGCATCGAAGTGGCCCGCCGACTCCGGACACTCGGCCTGGCCGAGGACGCCCCTGTCGGCGAAGCCGGCGCGGACGAGATGGTTTACGGGATCGGACTCGCCCCGGCCGGTGAAGCAGACGGGTCCCACCGCTCGGGTGGGTCGGCTGACGATACCGACGCAGGGATCATCCGGCTGCCGGGACGCCTCGCGGACCACGACGGAACTCGGGTGCTGGTGCTGGAGGCCGGTGACGACTCCGCCTCGGTCGATCTCGACCGGGTGACGCTGGTGCCGACCTCGGGGGGCGAGCCGGTCGCCGCCGTGCTCGTGACCGACCAGGCCGAGGACCCGGCCCGCACGCTCGGTGGGATCGACGCCCTTCGGGCCCTCGTCGAACATCTCCCACCCGAGTGGTTCGCCTCCGACGATTCGCTCGACCGACTCGCCGACCTGGTCGACGCCGTGCCCGTCACGCTCGGCCGCGCCCCACCCGCCTAATTCCCCCGTCGCCCGCACCGCCGCCGACCCGATCATCGGTCAGGCGATCGACGACCGAAACGGGCACCCATCACCTGAGCGACACCGGCCGCAGCCCGGGCGAAGGGCGGGGTGGACGGTGGCGGAGCGGAGCATCCGACGTTCGGCGGGGTGCCGAGCTCGACGTAGGTCGCCAGCGCCTCGAGACCGATCAGCCCGCCGTAGAGCGCCTGGACGCGCAACCACAGGGCATCGCGGCGGCTCACGGGGTGGGCCGCCGCCGAAGGCGACGACCCAGCGGGTCACCGGGGCCAGGTCGACCAGCCAGCCGGGACGACCGGCCATCGGTCAGTCCGGCGAGCGGGGGCTGGACGCCGGGCGCGCCGAGGGCACGACCGGCGACGCCGGCGGCTGGACCCGCGGTCGCTTGACTAGCTTGTTGCCGATCGGCGCCGCCACGACGGTCGGACTCATCGGATCGGACGGCCTCGTTGGGTCGGTCGGGGTGGCCACCGCGTTCTGGGCCGCCGAGCCGTTGGCGCGGAGCAACGGCTGGCCCACGTCGTCGGCGTCGTGGGCGTAGTAGCCGTAGCCGTAGCCGTAGTAGTTGAGGGCCGAGATGTCGCTCTCGTCCGCGCTGTTGAGCACGATGCCGATGGGCTCGGCCTTGAA
>JAYUBX010000397.1:0-3126 GCA_043740665.1 Candidatus Neomicrothrix sp. | reverse complement strand
AACGTCGGCCGCACGTGGGATGACGAAGCCCTCGTGTCCGAGGACCGGAACGGCTGCTGGATCTGCGGCGAGTTCAATCGAACTGGTCGAGGCCGAGGTCGGTGTCGACCGAGCGGCCAACCGGCTCCCGGTCCGCACGCACGGCCATGACTTCGAGGCGAGCGTGCATCTCGGCGTTCTCCCGTGGGCTGCCGAGTACGGACGATCGTGCAGGCCGCGTCGGGTCCCGATCAATGCCGAGGAAGTGCCGCTCGAGGATGGTGGCGCCGCGAAGCCAGACCGCCTGGTGGCCTGAGTCAACGGGGACGGGTCCGAGGACGTGCGAGTGGTAGTCGGTCGGGTCGGCGGCGATCTGCCTGGCCCGCTTCCGCATCTGCCGCTCGAGCTCGTGATCGACGGCGTCGAGGAACGCGGCTTCGGGCGCGTGGTCAACAGAGAACTGGTCGTGGAGGGCCATCTCCTGGTGGGCTTCGTCGAGCTCGGTGGTGAGGCGGTCGAGCGCTCTGGACAGTTCGGTGATTTGCTCCCGCACGTCGCGCATCTCGTTACGGGTGCCGGGGCCTCGGAGCTTGCGATCGGCCAGTTCGTTGTACCGATAGACGAGCGGTTCGATCGCCTCACAGGTCTCCCTACGTCGTGCGGTGATGGCGGCGATGTCGTGGCTGCGGTCCGGTGGTGAGGCGACCGGCATCCGTTGACCTCGATCTGGTGGACGCCGTTCTTACCGATGCGGGACCGGGCCGATTCACGTTCGAGGTAGCCGAACGCGGCGTCAACAGCGGACTCGTGTGACTCGCGGACGACCCGGGCCGTGTCGGGATCACCGAGCCCGGCGAGTAGCGACACGGACTTCGGGGCGCGGACGGTGAGGTCGGACCCGGCGACCTTGCGGTTCGGGAACCGACCGAGTCGCTCGGCCGTCATCGGGTCCCGGACGACCGTCGGGATGTGACACACGACATTTATTCGTCATATCATCATCTTGTCAGGACGACAGAACGAGGGAGCAACGCCGATGCCAGTGACCCGTGTGGAGATAGCCGACCATGTCGAGACCGCGTTCTCGGGCGAACCGATCCACAAGGGGGAGCTCCTCGAGGCGGCCAAGGCATCGGGCGCTCGCCGCGAGGTCATGAGGGTCCTGAAACGGCTTCCGGATCGCGACTTCCGCGAGCTGCGCGAAATCTGGCCGTCGGTACCGGACCTGCCGGTCGACCGCTGAGCTGAACTCGCCAGCCGGGGCTACGGCGATGCGGACCATCGCTCCCGATGGTTAGGGGTTCGACTCCCCCCGCTGGCACTCGAAGGATCTCGGCGGCCACGATCCTCCACGAGTTGCTCTACAGGTCGTTGCCCGCATAGGACTGGTTGAAGCTCTTGTTGATGAGGGGGAAGTCCGGCACGATCGCTCCAGCAAGCGCAACGGGCAGCGCTGGCCAGTTCATGAACGACGGGTCGACGATCTTGAGCCGGGAGACCGTAGCCTCGGCGCTGATCTCGACGCGGTGCACGATGGTGCCGCGCCAGCCTTCCACCAGGCCGACGCCAGAGACGGCACCTTCGCTGCGGCGCACCGGAACGGTCGGTGGGTTGGTTTCGCCGTCGAGCTCTTCGAGGGTGGTGGCGAGCAGCCGGACCGAGGTCTGGAACTCATCCGCTCGAGCGAGGAAGCGGGCAAGCACGTCGCCGCTCTGGCCCCTCGGCGGATCGACCTTCGTTGCGAGGTCGACGAAGGGGTGGCTCGCCCGAGCGTCGCTGACGACACCCGCGGACCGAGCGACGTAGCCGAGCGCACCGATCTCTTGCGCGTCGGCAGTCGCGAGCACCCCGGTACCGGTGAAGCGGTCGATTACCGTCGAGTTGGCAAGGGCCAACTCGACGACCTCGGCGACATCGGCTGCGATGCGTTGGAGGGCGGTTGCCGACGGCAGTGAGGCGACGGCGGCGCCACCGGGGAAGATCCCGCCCCGCAGCAGGCGGTGGCCTGTGGTCTGCGCGTTCATCCGCAGCAGCTGCTCACGGATGCGCAGCGCCTGGGCGTTGAGGATCCCGTACCCGACGTCGTTGCACAGCGCCCCGATGTCAGCGACGTGGTTGTAGAGGCGTTCCATCTCGAGCAATGTTGCCCTGACGAGCTGGGCCTGTCGCGGGACCTCGATCTTCGACGCGTCCTCGACGGCGAGGCAGTACGCGAGGTTGTGACCGACGGCGGTGTCTCCGGAGATGCGCTCGGCGAGCTCGATGCCACCGTCGAGCGACCGTCCGGCGAAGAGCGCCTCGACGCCCTTGTGCACGAACCACAACCTGGCCTTCATGCGCAGGATCGTCTCGCCCACGGCGAAGAAGCGGAAGTGCCCTGGTTCGATCACGCCGGCATGAACGGGCCCGACCGGGATCTCGTAGACGCCGGGGCCTTCCACCGGCACGAACGGGTAGGGCTCGCCGGTGTCGACCATCGGAGGTGGGGGTCCCGCGTCAATCCGCATGGGATGCCAGCCCTCGGGCCAGTGTTGATGCAACACGAGTCGATTCGGCGCGTGATGGCCTCGCGCTTCGATGCCGAACAGGTCGTGCATCTCCCGTTCGAACCGGTTGGCGGGAAACGAGATCGCAGCCAGGGAGGGCACTGAAGGTCGGGTCGGGTCTGGACGAACGCGGATCTCGAGGCGCCGGTCAGGTGGCCCCGACGTGAAGAGGTAGACGACACGGAACGAGAGGTCGGGATCGTGATGTGCAGCGACGAGCGCGAGCCGGTAGCCACCAGCGAACAGCCGCTCGGCCGCGGCCACGAGCTGGCTCCCATCGACGTCGACGTGGGCGGACACGGGCCCGGATGAGGTGAGGGCGTAGTCGAGAGGTTCCACGATGGTCAGTTCACCGCGATGGCCGCGGCGGCAGCCAGTAGTCGGTCGATGGGCCAGGTGGTCACGCCCAACACCGCGCAGACGGTGAGAGCCAGTGCGAGGGGGGCCCATGAAGCCACGGGCCGGGCGCCGGGCATGGAGCTGTCGGGGCTGGGGGAACCGGGCAGCGGGCCGGCTCCGAGCTGTGGATCGGGTCCGAGCAGCATCCGTTGGGTGTGTGCCCCGATGGACGCGACGGCAACGAGCAGCAGGATGAGCGCGA
>JAYUBX010000396.1:0-1643 GCA_043740665.1 Candidatus Neomicrothrix sp. | reverse complement strand
CGTCTCGGCTTCGCTCCACCATCGATCAACCAGTTCGGCGACCTTCTCGGGATGGCTCGCGGCCAGGTCGACGCACTCTGAGGCGTCTACGGCGACGTGGTAGAGCTCCCACACATCGTCGTCGAACGAGACGCCCGGCGCATGGCGGGTCACGGCTTTCCAACCGTCGGCGTACAGCGCCCGATGGCCCATCATCTCGAAGTACTGCACCCGGTTGTGGCTGGGTTCGTCAGGGGCGGCGAACGAGTAGGCCAGCGACGTGCCACTGACCGGAATCTGGTCAAATCCCCGGTAGACCTCAGGCGGCGTGACCCCGGCGGCCTCGTAGATCGTGGGCGCGATGTCGGTGACGTAGTGAAATTGCGATCGAAGCTCGCCGCTCGGCTCGATGCCGGTCGGCCAGTGCACGATGAGTGGGACGTGCACCCCGCCTTCGTGGGTGTTCTGCTTGTACCACTTGAACGGGGTGTTGCCGGCCTGAGCCCAGCCCCAGGGATAGTTCGAGTGGCTGCTCGGGCCGCCGATTTCGTCGAGCTGGTCGATGGCATCATCGGGGGTCTCGAGGATGAAGTTGAAGAACTTCATCTCGTGCAGCACGCCGAACGGGCCGCCTTCCTGACTGGCCCCGTTGTCCGACATGACGAAGATCAGCGTGTTGTCCAACTCGCCCAGCTCATCGAGGGCCTCGACCAAGCGGCCGATCTGGGCATCGGTGTGGTCGAGGAACGCGGCGAAGGACTCCTGCAACCGAGCGGCCAGCCGTTGGTGGTTCTCGGGCAGATCGTCCCAAGCTTCGACACCGGGATTGCGGGGTGCCAGCTGCGTCTCGGGAGCGATGACCCCGAGGTCCTTCTGACGGGCGAACCATTGCGTGCGGGCCTCGTCCCACCCGGCGTCGTAGCGCCCTCGGTATTTCTCGAGGTAGGCGTCGGGGGCCTGGTGGGGCGAGTGCGTGGCTCCGAAGGCCAGGTAGGTGAAGAACGGCCGGTCGGGTCGGATCGAGGTCGTGTCGTGGATGAAGTCGATGGCGTGATCGACCAGGTCCTCGCTCAGGTGGTAGCCGTCGGCCGGCGTGCGGGGTGGCTCGACGCGATGGTTGTCGTAGACCAGGTCGGGGGCGAACTGATCGGTCTCGCCGTCGAGAAACCCGTAGAACCGGTCGAAGCCGCGCTGGCAGGGCCACTGGTCATAGGGCCCGGCCGCCGAGGCGTTCTCCATGGGGGCCAGGTGCCACTTGCCCAGGGCAAAGGTGGCGTAGCCGTCGTCGCGCAGCACCTCGGCGATGGTCGCGGCGTGGTTGGTGATGTGGCCCCGCATGTGGGGGTAGCCGCTGCTGAAGTTCGAGACCGAGCGCATGCCGACCGCGTGGTGGTTGCGACCGGTGAGCAGGGCGGCCCGGGTCGGCGAGCACAGGGGCGTGACGTGGAAGTTCGAATAGCGCAGTCCGCCGGCGGCGAGGCGATCGATGTTCGGCGTTTCGATGTCAGAGCCGAAGCAGCCGAAATGAGAGAAACCGAGGTCGTCGATCAGGATCACCACCACGTTGGGCGCGTCCTCGGCCGGGTGGGCGGGCGTGGGCCACCACGGCGTCGACTCGGCCTGCGTCCGGCCGATGGTGCCTTCGAATTGCCCGAACGATGTCA
>JAYUBX010000395.1:0-1670 GCA_043740665.1 Candidatus Neomicrothrix sp. | reverse complement strand
CGATCGCTGGCCGAGGAGGCCTGGCGTCGCCAGCATCCCTCGCCCATCGATCTGTGGGAGGACGGGGCGACCGGGCCGATCGAATCTCGCGGGTCAGCTGAATCGGTTGGATCGACGGCGACCATCGGCCATCTGCACGACGGCCACGATGGCGATCACGGCCACCCGCGCGATCATCAGGATCCGGAACTGCCGCCCGGCGGTTGATCGTCCGCTCAGCGTGGTTCAGGGGGTCGACAGGGCCTGCCACAGCGATCGATAGCTGGGGTATTCGAGCTCGTCGGTGACCCATCCGCTGGCGACCAGCTCGCGTTGCAGTTGGGGCAGATGACGGAACGGCACGCCCATGTCGACGTGGTGAGCCAGGTGGTAGCCGGTGTTGAACGGCACCATCCAGAATCGAGCCAGCCACGACTGGTGGATGACATGGGTCGTCAGTCGTCGGTCGCGTGACCGGGTCATGCCGCCGTGTTCGGCGATGGCGCGCAGCCGGTTGATCACTCGCCACACGGTCATCCAGGGCGCCAACCAGAGCACCGGGTAGGCCCACCAGTGCCCGGTCTCGACGGTGACGATGGCGGCGACAACGATCTGGGCAGCGAGGATCCGCAGGGCGATGGGCCGGCCGACCTCGCTGGTGAAGGCTCGGATCAGTCCCTTCAGGTTCTTCCAGCCCGATCGGCCGAAGGCGTCGCGGCGCAGCTTGCGACCCAGCGAGGCCCGGGTGACCGGATAGCCCAGGTACAGGTTGAGGTCGGGTTCGTTGGGGCCCATCTCGTCTTTGTGGTGGGCCATGTGGCTGCGGCGGTACAGGTCGAAGGGCACGAAAGCCGGGTAGGCCAGACCCCACCGGCCGACCAGGTCGTTGGCCTGCCGGTTGGAGAACAGCAGCCGGTGGGCGGCCTCGTGGCCGAGGATGGCGTAGAGAGCAAACGCCCGACCCATCAACAAGAAGGCGACGATCCATCCGACCGGATGATCGATCCAGGCAGCCACCGCCAGCATCCCGAACGACTGCACCCACACCGAGACGACATTGGCCGCGTTGCGTCGGTTGGGGATGCGGCGCAGCTCGTCGCGCAGCGCCGGCACCGGCATGCCCGAAACCTGCAGGCGATCGGTGGGCAACACGTCGGGCAGGATCGACGGGTCCGGCACCATCGATCGAGGAGTCGCCGTCGCGGTCATGGTCACAGTCTGCCACCGGCTAGTACATTCTTCAAACACATGACCGAGAAACGTAAGAGCACTCGGTCGCCCGGACCATCGAACGGGTCGTCGGGGCCGCCGTCACCGCGACCACTGACCGCCCGGTCGGTGATCGCCAGCACCCTGCTGGGCATCGACCCTCCCCGCCTGTCGGCCCAGCTGCTGGCTCGATCGGGCGAACTGTTCGGCATCAGCGAGGGCACGACGCGGGTGGCGCTGTCGCGCATGCTGGCGGCCGGCGAGCTCGAGGCCGACGAGGGCGGCTATCGGCTGGCGGGGCATCTGCTGGGCCGTCAGCAACGGCAGCGATCGAGTCGGGCTCCGCTCCGTCGCCGGTGGGCCGGTGACTGGACCATGGCCGTCGTCACCGACGGCCGACGCTCGGCCGCCGATCGGGCCGAGCTGCGGGCGGCCATGCGGGTGCTCGCCCTGGCCGAGTATCGCGAGGCGGTCTGGATGCG
>JAYUBX010000394.1:0-5435 GCA_043740665.1 Candidatus Neomicrothrix sp. | reverse complement strand
GGTCATCGTGACGGTGGCGGTGACGCTGGCCACCACGCTCGTCACCCTCGCCGGGTTCGTCGCCGAGCGGTGGTGGGTCTTCGACATCGTGACCAGCTTCCGCCCGCAAGCGATCATCGTGTTGCTCGTGGCCGCCGTCGCCCTGGTCATCCTGCGGATCTGGTGGATCCTGCCCGTGGCGATCCTGAGCCTGGCCCTGAACGCGACCCAGGTCGCTCCCGTCTACACCCAGAACCAGCCCACGGCCGCGGCCAACTCCCCCACGTTGACCATCGCCCACCTCAACCTGCAGAGCTACCGGGGCGATGTGCCCGGCATCGTCAACTGGCTCGGGGGTCATCCGGCCGACATCGTGGTGATGCTCGATACCAAGCTCGATCTGGCCACGGCCGCCCACGACGGCGTGAACGGCTACCGGATGATCTACCCCCAGGTGAAGACCATCGTCCCGTCGACCCAACCAACCGCACCGGGCAAGAAGAACAAGAGCAAGACATCCCCGAGCGGCAACAGCTACCTGTCGTTCGAGCCCCGAGGGGCCGAACTGGTCGTGCTCACCGACCGCGACGACGTCACCGTCGACCAACCATCGGTGCCGGGGCTACCCGAATCGGTGATCGAGCTGCACGCCACCATCGGCACCCAGCCGGTCACCCTGCTCGGCCTGCACACCCAGTCGCCGACGACCTCGCTGAACCACGACCGCCGCGATCATCAGCTCGACGCGGTCACCGCGTGGCTGGAGAACACACCCCCACCGGCCATTGCCTTCGGCGACTTCAACGTCACCTACTACTCGCCCTATCTGCGGCGGCTGCTCGACCGGTCGGGGGCGAGCTCGTCCCAACTCGGCCTCGGGGTACAGGCGAGTTGGCCAGTGCAGTTCAGACCGGCCGGCATCGGGATCGATCAGTCGGTCTACACCGGCAACGTCACCCCCATCGCCCGACAGCGGGGTCCCAGCTTCGGTTCGGAGCACCGCAGCCTGATCGTCACCTACGCCCTGGGCGCACCCTGATCCGGACCTGACCGAACCCGGTCGGGCCGGCGCGCCGATCAGGTCCGAGTCAGGGTGACGGTTCGGGACAGCAAAACGGTTCCGTCGGGCGCGGTCACGGTGAGCACGTAGTCGTACGACGGCTGGCGAGCCGACGGAACACACTGGCCGCGGGTGAGCGTGCCGGGGCACACCGGACCACTCCCCGTCGCCGTCGTGGCCGGCACCGTCTTGGCGCCGTCGATCACGATGCCGGCGAGCGCCACCGCCACCGAATAGTGCCCGGCCCGGTGACCGACCAGCTCAGCGTGGGGGGCAGACCACCATTGCTCGCCACGGTCGACGCCGACAGCGAGAGCGTCGCGGTCACCGGCTCCCCGAGCGTGGTGGTCGCCGCCGCCACCGTGCTCGTCGTCGAGGTCGAGACTGCTGGCGTGGTCGAGGTGGTGGCCGGCACGGTCGTCGTCGTCACGGGGGCCTCGGTCCCGGTCGGGGCCAGCACCACCACCACCATGGCCACGATCTTGGTCCGACGGCTGGCGCCGCCCGATAGTGCACGCCACCCGAACCCGCGATTCCGTCCCCCCCTGACCCTGAGCCCGACCCTGAGCCTGATCCCGAGCCACCGCCGGCCGACGAGCCCACACCCGCCGACGACCCCGTCGAACCGGCCGAGAACGACGAGCCCTGCATGGGCAGGCCGGCGGCTTCCATGGCGCTCGCCGCCTGCTGCTTGAACAGGATCGGGGCGGCGATGATCGGGGCGGCGGCAAACATGGCGGCCGGCTGCAGCTGCAGATCGCGACGTTCCGAGCACGCGGCGCACGTCGGCGCGTGCCGATCGGCGATGCGGACGGCGTCGGCATCGAACGCGGCCACCCCGGCTGCGGCCAACAGATCGGCCAGCACGTCACACACGGCCCGCTCACCGCGCCACAGCACCCGAGCCCGCACCGCCGTCTCGAACCGACCCCGTACGCGGTGCACCAGCTGGTTGGCGGCATTGCGATTGATACCGATGATCTCGCCGATCTCGGCCGGCGACATGCCGTGGCGCAACTGCAGGTCGAGGCGTCGCGCTCGCCCAGCGCGCCGACCGCACTCCAGACCAACTGCTGCAGGTCGGACTGCTCGGCCACGGCCGCGGGATCGTCCAGTCGACTGAGCCGCGCTTCGACCCCGAAGCCAGCTGGAGCGTTGGACGGGCTGGCGCACCACGCCGAGGGCAACGCCGTAGACCCGGTCGAACCAGTCGTCGTAGAGCTCGCCGAAGGCGTGCTGGTCACCCGACCGGGCCCGCGCCACCCGATCGGCGTCGCGGGCTCGATCGGGGTACCGATCGCTCGAATCCTCGAGGGGTCCATCCATGGCGCTCCGATCATGGTCCATCTCTCTGTCCGGTGGGCCGATCACCGTGATCGGCCCACTGCTCCTGACCCCCGAACCGGCCATCGCTTACGGACGGGTGGGCCGGCCGCTAGGGCAAGGGAGACTCACCATGAAGATCCGTCGCTCCATCACCACTGCCCTCGCCGCCAGCGCTCTGGTCGTGACCTTCGGCCTGGCCGCCCCGGCCGCCCACGCTCGGTCGCTGCCCAACCCGGTCATCCAGATCAACCCCTGCGTGCTCGACCAGGGCTCGTGCAGCCCCACCACGACGACGCCCGGCGGGCCCGGCACCGTGACCACCGACCCCTGCGTCCGCACCGTCGCCTGCCCGCCGCCGAGCCTGCCGCCGGCGGTCCGCATCCCCGTGCCTCCCACCACCGATCCCGGTACCCCGGCCACGCCGGCCATCCCGGTCAAGACAACCGCCTCGTTCACCGGCTGACCGGAACCCAACCCCAACCACGCACCTCAGGCCTCGAAGGAGACCGACCCATGAACCACCGTCTGTTGCTCATCGGAACCGCCGCCCTGGTCGGCGTCGACCCAGCTACGACGGTGGCGCGGCTGGCCCACGATCGGGTGGTGGTGCACGCCGATGCCACCTCGTCGTCGGCGACGGTCGCCACCCTGCGGACCACGACGGCTCTCGGGTCGCCGACCACCCTGTGCTGGTGCTCGACCATCGTGAGAGATGGGTCGACGTGGCCATCACGGTCAGCCTCCGAGATCACCTGCTGCGGGTCACCCGCGGCGGATCGGTGGCGGTCGACACCGGAAAACCCAACGGGGCCTACGGGGCCTTCGCCTTCGGGATCTCGGCCCACAGCGACGTGCTCGATCAGTTCGGCGGCGGGGACGACCAGATCGGGATCCACGGCACCAATCAGCCCGACAGCATCGGCCAGTCGGTGTCACACGGATGTGTTCGGGTGCCCGACCAGGTGATCGAAGCCCTGGCCCACTCGATCCCGCTGGGCACCCCGGTGACCATCAGCTGAGCCGGGTCGACCGGGCACCGGCCACGCGGTCCCCGCGTGCGGCCCGAGGCCCGACGGACTAGAACCTGTTCCACTATGGGGGTGCCGACCGCTCGGGTCGGCCCCCGCCGCGCCCAGCCGAGGAGTCTCCCGCCATGGACCAGCCGTTCGACGATCCCGATCTGCCGCATCGTTACCGGGGCAAGGTGGCGCTGATCACCGGTGCCGCCTCGGGTATCGGCCGGGCCACCGCCATCCGCCTGGGCGCCGAAGGGGCCACCGTCTGGTGCGCCGACATCAACGGCGACGGCGCAGCCGAGACCGCCGCCGACCTGGTGGCCCACGGGGCCGAGGCCCGCTCGAGCCGGGTCGACGTCACCGATCCTGCCGCCTGCGCGGCACTCGTGGCCGACGTCGTCGCCGAGTTCGGCGGACTCGACGTGCTGGCCAACATCGCCGGCATCGGCGGCATGGCCCACTTCAAGGACGAGACGCCTGAGCGTTTCCTGCGCCTGTTCGCGGTCAACGCCGCCGGCCCGTTCTACCTGAGCCAGGCCGCGCTGCCCCACCTGACCGAGCGCAAGGGCAACGTCATGAACCTGGCCTCGACCGCCGGGATCATCGGCCAGGCCTACGTCGCCGGCTACGTCGCCTCGAAGCACGCCCTGGTTGGGCTCACCCGATCGATGGCCATCGAGCTGGGCCGCACCGGCGTGCGCTTCAACGCGGTGTGCCCCGGCGGGGTCAACACCAACATCCTGAGCGACTTCATGCCGCCCGAAGGCGCCAGCATGTCGCTGGTCAGCCGGGCCTTCCTCGTGCGAGAGATGCAAGAGCCCGATTCGGTCGCCGGCATGATCGCCTACGTGTGTTCGGACGAGGCGTACTACGTCAACGGCGCCATCCTGTCGATCGACGCCGGCACGACCACCGGCTGAGGTTCCGCTGACCGGCACCCATCACCGCTAGGCCATTCGACCCAGTGGTGATGGGTCAAACGGCCTAGTGGTGGCTAGGGTGACGGGCACGTTCCCCTCTCAGAAGGACTGGCCCATGAGCCTCTCCGAACGCCTCAGAGTCGCCGAAGCTGTCCGCCAGGCCTCGGACACCGCGGGCCCGGTCGTCGATCTGTCTGGGCCGATGTCACCGGTGCTCGATCTGACCAATGGCTCGACCAAGCCGGGTGCCACCGTGACGTGTCCCCGATGCGGCGGCGCGACGCACGTCGACCTGTTCGACCAGGTGCACCAGACCGTCAGCTTGAGCTGCGTCGAGTGCTTCCACATGTTCCGGGTCGAACCGGCCAACTAGCGGGCACGCTTCTGGCGGTACATGGCCTGATCGGCGCGAGCCAACAACTCGTCGAAGGTCACGGTGGGATCATGCGTGCTCTCGACGCCGATGCTGGCGCCGATGCGAACCGCGTCGCCATTGATCATCAGCGGGATGCCGATCGAATCCTGGATCCGCTGCACGACCTCACGCACCTCGTGGGGCGGCAACGCCTCGCAGAAGGCCACGAACTCGTCGCCTCCGAGCCGAGCCACGGTGTCGACGCTGCGCACGACCTGACGCAACCGGCCAGCGATCTCGACCAGGACCCGATCACCCACGTGATGGCCGAAGGTGTCGTTCACCGCCTTGAACTGATCGAGGTCGATGAAGAGCACCGACACGGCTTCGCGGTCGCCCCGCAGTCGGGCGCAGGCCTGCTGCAGCCGGTCCTCGAGCAGCACCCGGTTGGGCAGGCCGGTGAGCGCGTCGTGGGTGGCCTGATGGGTCAGCTGACTCTCAGCCCGGCGACGATCGGTCACGTCGTCGACCGTCGCGATCCAACCCGTCGGGGCGTCCGCCGGCCCGAGGGGCACGAACCGGGCGCTGGCCCAGCGGACGAACAACCCGGTCTGGATCCGGAACATGGCCTCTCGCGGCAGCCCGCTGTGCACCACTTCGTGCATGGCCAACACGACGTCGCGTTGGTCCTCGGGGTGTACCAGGCGCTCCCACCCGTGGCCCATCAACTGATCGGTGGAGAGGTCGAAGATCTTCTGGGCCGCCTCGTTGCAGAACAC